>JAAYPC010000106.1 GCA_012519985.1 Fibrobacter sp. | reverse complement strand
GCAGAAATTCATTAAATTTTCTTTTGCGCTCTGATTCTTTCATAATGATGCTCCCGGTTGAGTTCACTATGAAAATCGGTTACGCGGAATGGGGATGAAAGACGCCGTTCACTGTTAGCATACTTTTTAATAAAAACACGCCCATTGATTTTTGGAAAAATAGGGTATTCAATCCTATTAATTTTGAACGACAATAGGTTTATTAAATAGTTGATCTTCTTAATAATCAGAACTACTATTTTGTTGATTAGTTTAAGGGAGTTTATTAAAACTACAGTCATATTATCTATGGATAAATTGAGCAAAAGGACATCTAGTCTCCAAGTCCTTCTTTAAGAGATTCTAAATACGATTTTGAATATTTCAAGTCAGGTTCTAAATGATTTCCTTCTCCCCATTCATTCCAGGACTTAATAAATATAATTGGAGTAGTCAATTTACCTGCTTTTAAATAAGTCTTTATTTTAATCAAAAAGTTTTTAAAATGTAATGGTGAACTTTTTAGAATGAGTCCATATTTTCCACTTCTAGGTGTATGATCAAAATTTGGAATTACACATGGTAAAGCTTCCTTTAAAGTAACAACATTCAATACCTCTTTTTGATAATCAGAATAATTAATTAGAATTGGAATATTAAAAAATTTCCGAATTATCTGCTTAATAAACTTTTTGGTTTTATTCATCTCAACTACATCTTTGATAGCATCATAAACTACATGATCATAACCAAGTTTGTATATATAATCTATTTTATTCTGATAAAATGTAAACCCTATGAAAACGATTCCTTTTAATCCGTTTAATCGAGCCTCCTCACGCCATATTTTTACATAATCAATTTCTTTTGGAATAGATTCTGGCTCCCATATCAAAAATATTGGTTTACCATCTATTTTCAAATATCGGTTATCTAAAAATGCCTTTAAAACAAATTTAAAATGATCTTTACAATCCTGAACACCTGGATATTTTTGTTCTATTAATAGTTTGTCAAATTTACCCTCATTCGACCATGTTTTTATTTTCCAGGAATGGTTAGCCCATCCCAAGCAAAAAGGAAAATCTGGCCTTCCACTTTCCAGAACCTCATTGAAAGGTCTTTCCAGAAGCTGTTTTCCATTTCCAAACCAGTAATGCCAATAGCAGAATCCATCTATACCATATTGTCTCGCCATTTCTGCCTGTTGTTCACGGGTTTCAGGAACCCTTAAATCATAGTAACCGAGATCTGCAGGTACATGTGGTTGATAATGTCCTGGGAACAAAGGCTTTGCTTTTCCAACATTAGTCCATTCTGTAAAACCCTTTCCCCACCATTGGTCGTTTTCGGGAATAGGATGAAACTGGGGAAGGTAAAATGCAATTGTCGCTGGATGATTAAAATCTATTTTTAATTCTGCCATTATAAGATTTTCCCCAATAATTCATCAATGTTCTTTTCAGTCACCTGTTCGTACCAATATTTGATATTTGGAATAATCTTGTCAGGATTTATTTTTGAATAATCTATTTTCAGTAGCTTTTTAATAATTTTTTCTTCAAATCTGTAACGGATTATCTTCGCAGGATTTCCTCCTACAATAGCATAAGGGTGGAACATCCTTTGTCACTACGCTTCCAGCAGCTACGACAGCACCTTGTCCGATAGTTACGCCAGATAAAATTAAACTGTTGGCACCAACCCAGACATCATCTTTGATAACGATAGAACCTTTGCTCCGAGCCTCTCTTATTTCCAAACCCAATTTGTGTTTGAAAGGAAAATTTGAAATATTTTCCGGGCGATGCTCACCACCTAATATCAGTTTTACCCCTGGAGCAAGTGAACAGTAATGTCCAATTTCTACTTTAGTATCATCATTACTGTAATCAGTAAGATCTATTGTACCATAAGTAATATTCCCTACGCTGACTTTTTCAAGCCTGAATATGTTAGCTGGATATGTTTCGTTATGCTGATTTCTTCGCCTGTATTCTCTAATGAATAATTTAAATTTTATTCTTTTGGTTAAAAAATTAAATGCCATAAAATACCCGGTACCTTGTTTCAACACTGCTATCCAAATAAACAAACATTTTATCCTTGATATAATAATGTTTGTATGCTTTATAAATTATTCTAGATAAAACATATTACTTTGAAAACTGAGTCTTTAAATATTTCAAATTAACCTTTATAAATTAGCTTTTTAATGTATCTCTCTATTCTTAAATATTTAGTCGCCAGATTTAGTGGTAATATTTCAATTGGAAAATCAAATAGCCAATAAAATAAAAATGAGGAGAAAGATTCTCTTAATTCTTTACCTGATGAGTTAAATTTGAACCGTTCACCTTTTTGCCTCATCTTTATTATTAAATATGGGAAAAATTCAATAAGCATTTTATTTATAATAAGGTCTTTTTTTGGTTTATCTAAAAAAGTATTAAGTATTTTCATCAAATTTCTTCCAAACACAGTGAAAAGATTATATCCACCACTGTTTTCAGGTTCGACACCAATCAAGGCTGTTTCAATAAATAAGTTCTTTTCAGCATTTAAAGCAGCATGCAGTATTAATGGAACTTGTGGAAGGTTCAATCCCAGATAAAAAGAAAAATCAATTTCTTTCACATATTTTCTGTTTACTATGTTCGATGATATAAAGGTTACCCAATACGTTACTTTAGATATAAAAGTATTAATTGAACAGCATTTATAACTAATATTTTCAGATATCCTGTAATCTTTTGAATAAGCATTTGGTTTTAAGTGAACAACCCCATAATTACCTTCTCTTATAAATTGAAGGATCAAATCTATTGCTCCATCGTATAGGATATCATCATCACCCAAAACCAGCACATATTCACCCAATGCTAACTTGTAACACTTAATTACATTTAATTCTGCACCATAATTTTCTGAATTCCTTATATATTTTATGGGCATACCATCATCTATGAAATTTTTTACTATTGCCTGTGTCAAATCTGAAGAGCAGTTGTCAGATACAATAATTTCCAGAGGCATTTCTTTTCCATTGATTTGTAAATATAATGATCTTAAATTCCTTTCTAAATACTCTGCCCGGTTATAAGTGGGTATAGCAATAGTCAAAAGATATTTATGCGATTTTAATGTGCCACTCATATTTTTTTTTCAGAAAGATTAAATATGCCCAAAAACTAATACCAATATTTATTAAAAAATATCCTACAGTCATTCCGATTAAACCATGATTCTTCCCTAATATGATTGCGGATAAAAGGCACAATATCCCACATGTGATTGATAGCCCCAGGTATGGCTCCCTTTTATGACACCTTAAATATACACTTAAACATCCGACTATATGACTCATCAAAAATGATCCCGCCATGCAAATAAGTGGTATATGGGTTAGAAACCTGTCTGCAATTTGCAATCCGAAAACTTTAAACCCATTTATTACCCCAATGAACAAAGTCAATCCTGATACATTCACAATAGTGGATTGAACAAAAGTTTTATTAAATAATTTATCTAATTCAATGTAATTTTTTTTAGCAATCATTCCTGAAAAAAGAGGTACTTTTGTGTTAATCCAGCTTGTAGATAATGTCAATACGCCATTCAACACTGCTAAGGTCATACCCATTTTCCCTGCGACTTCTGCTCCTTGGGTGGCAAATAAGACAGGATTAAAGATTTGAAATATAAAGTATCCACTTACCCAACTAACTGAAATTTTCCACTGATACGGAAAAATTTCTTCTTTATAATTAACAAGATCGCTTTTTAAACTATCCCAGATTGGACGAATTATCGGCTTATATCGATTTATCAAAATTACGACAATCAGACTCAGCGAAAGAACACTGCTAACAGCTCCGGAATAAAGTTTTGCACCCATAACAAGACCAAACCATAAAATAATTGTATTTGAAACCTGTTGCAAAAATCTGAGTTTTTCAATTCTCTTTACCATTCCTAATCCTTGCACAAAGGACATCAGAGGGTTTATCATAAAAGCAACAGAGTTCGACAATACAATTATTATCCAGGGAATTTTCCAGTTGATATCCGGATTGCTATTAAATTTCTTAAAAAAGAAATAACCAGTTATTTGCAAAACAAATAAAAGTATTGCTGCTGCAATTGTATACCATTTTATACAAAAGCGTAACAGCGATGATAATCTGGAAAGATTTTTTTCTTCACCTTGCAGCTTTCCTTCAGACCATTCTAAGAAAGCAGCTTCATGAGCTACATACTGAGTTATTATTCCATTTAAACCCATTTCAAAGAAAATTTGAAGAGCCAGTATACTTGTAAAGGTATAATAAAATCCTTGTTCTTCAATCGAAAGACTTTTTGAAACTAGGAAAATTGATATAAAACCGCTAAAGGCCTGAAACCCTCTCGCAAGTACAGAATAAAATACTGCTCCATCAACACCAATTTTTTGTAGTAATTTTTTAAAATGTCCAATCAATTATTCCTCATCAACTTATAAGACCCATTCTTTTATTATTGATTTATGTTTTTCAACATGCAGAAAGATGAAATTGGTATCCGTTGTACTTTCATCCATCAAATAGAACTCTCTTAATCTCTCATTTTGTAAAATGAAACATTTATAACCAATTATTTTTAATAATTCGATTATTTCATTGGGATGATAATTAAACTTTAAAGACCACTTTCTTAACATTTCCGTAAAAATAACAGGTGTATCTTTTCTGATAGTTTCGAGCCCACCTTTTAATACAAATAACTCAGCTCCTTCTACATCAATTTTAATAAAATCTACATTAATATTTTTCTTTTGAATAAAAGTATCAATTTTTTGTACTAACGATTTTACGACAACAACATCTGGATTTTCTGTCAGATTAACCATACTGGAATTACCGGAACCTTCTGGATAAAAATAGAATTCAACTTCTTTATCCTCGTCTGAAAACCCAATATTATACAAATTTTCTGTACTGATATTATTTAATAAACAATTTTCTTTAAGTATAGTAAACGTTTTCGGAATTGGCTCAAATGTGTAAACTATTAAACCTGGTTTTTCCTTCTTAAGATTAATAGTATACCATCCAACATTTCCCCCGATATCAAACATTACTGATTCAGGATTAATGACCTTCTTCAAAAAATCTAATGCTTCCCTTTCATAATAAGAAAAATTCAATATTTCAATTGGAATAATTCTTTTATCCGGATATTGAGCAATCAGTTTAATAGAATCCTTTCTGGTCGTTAAAATTACTCTGTTATCAGAAATTTCTATTTTTTGTATATCAGTATTTTTAATAAATTCGGAATAATCAAATAAAACTTCATGTATATTATACATTTGATCAATATACGCTGATTTTTCAATTTGATTCTGAATAAATGCATTTTTGATATCCTGCAATTTCATCCTAAATAGCTCCTCACAGTACGGTAAAAACCTTCTTTAATGGAATATTTTCTTTGCCAGCCAATATTTTTAATTTTTGAAACATCTGGAGATTGAAATTTTATTGGACTTTCCAAATAATTGTTATCATTATTTCTCGGAACAAACTTTACTTTTAAATGTTTTTCAGGAAACAGATTTACCAAAATATTAGCTAATTCAAAAATGGATATTTCTTCTTCGCCAGCAACATTATATGCCTGCCTGATTTCACCTTTTAAAAGGACAAGAAAAAAGCCTATGGTTGCATCTGAAATATAACAAAACACCCTTTTGGTAGACCCGTCGCTTTTCAATGTGATATCCCTCGAGTTAATTATATCAAAAACGAAATCTGCAAAAACTCTTCCATCATCTTCACGCATCAGGGGACCATAGGTGTGGAAAGGTCGAACAATTTTTACTGGTATTCCAAACTGGTAGCTCCAACAATTACACATATTCTCAGCCATGCGCTTGCTTTCTGCATAGCAACTTCTGATATTTGTGGGATCCAGGTAACCATAATCATTTTCACCTATCCTGCGTTTAAAATTTGGTAGTTGCCCATAAACTTCTCCACTGCTGAACAGAAGAAAGCTTTCCACTGTATTATTTTTTGCAAATTCCAATAGTATCTTTGTACCAATAATGTTAGCATTTAATGTTCCCACAGGATCAATACCATAATATTTAGGGCTGGCTTGACTTGCCGCATGAACTACGAAATGAACAGGCTCATTATAAGCAATCGGATTGCAAACGTCCTGGTTCAATAATATTAGATCATCTCTGTTTTCGTAACACCTGAAACGATTTCTGGCTTTTTCCTTATTCCTTACTATTCCTACTATTTTAACAGGCGGTCCCAACTTTTTTGAATTCAGATACAAAAGAGTTTCTACAAGGTATGATGGCAATAATCCACTTGCACCTGAAATTAAGATTGTCTTGCCAAAAAAAGATTCCCATGGCAATTCAGAACTAAGTATATATTGTAAATCTTCTTCAATTACTGGGTTTATCATTTCTGCCACTCTGTTTAACTATTTATTCTTCTATCTTCTTTAAACCACTCTATTGAACGAAAAAGCGCTTCATCCAAACTTACAGTCAATCTTAATTGAAGATCTTTTTCGGCTAATGATGTATCTGGAATTAATCTGCTGATTTTATTGGAAACCGGCGCGATATTAGACTGAATGTCTATCTTATCAGAAAAAAATGATGCTATTTTTTGAGCTAATTGCATTAATTTAATCTCTTCTGTGCTGCCCATATTATATACAAAACCGTTTTTCCCTCTTAGAAGTATATTCAAAACCCAGTTTACCATATCACTGGGATACATATAACTTCTAACCGTCGAACCATCCCCTAATATTCTTATCGGCCCTTTGTTCAATGCGTCGGAAAGAAAATTATTTATAGCCCAGGGTCTGTCCAATGATTGATAAGGACCAATAAAGGCAAACGGTCGAATTGTAACTATTTCCATACGATATTGAGTCCTGTATATACTACATAGCACCTCTGACATTCTTTTACCTTCAGCATATGCTGACATAGCTAAATTTATATCCGGTCCACTGTAGAATTTCTCGGGAATTCTTGTTATTTCCTCTGGCTGATTGCCATAGATAGACGCAGAGCTGATATTGACAATTCTTCTGAGGTCCTGAAGTCTGGAAGCACTGTCCAGTAATGAAGCAGTTCCATTTACTATCGTCCGAACCACCCTTAAAGGGTCATTTGCATTCAGTCGGTTATCAGGTGAACCTGCTGCATGAATTATATAGTTAATTTGATCAGGCAGTTCATAAATAACAGATACATCACTTGAAATCAGAGTAACATCTTTTCGCTTTGCGATATGAGGAAGAATGTTTATTAACTGATGTGCATTTCTAGCCATTAGAAAAAGTTTAATATCCAAAGAGAAAGAATCGTTTAAAAAGGTAATAACCTCAGTTATCCAGGTCCCCATAAATCCGGTTCCACCTGTAATAAGCAATGAAGAATCTCTCAGGTCTTCCGCAAATTTACACAACTCCGGAAATATTTCTTCACAATCCCTATTTATAATTCTTTTTTGTTTATCGGTTAGCATCAAAGCACCTTTTTGATAATTCTGCTGCAACTTCCACTATTATGTCTTCCTGACCTGCAACGATTTTTCTTCTCCCTAATTCAAAAAACACATCTCGTGGATCAACACCAAACTCTTTAGACACTCTATCCACATGAATTGCAAATCCCGAAAATACACCAGACAAACCACTAACGATGCTAGTTGGCTTTATTGTGGGTAAGGTATTCAATAGATTTTTTTCTGCAATTTCTGAAGCGTCTAAAATTTTGTATAAATCTATTCCTGTTTCATATCCCATTTTTCCAAGTACAGCAACTAAAACCTCCAGTTGTGCATTCCCTGCTCCTGCCCCAAATCCTTTTATTGTACCATCCAATAAAAGTGCTCCAGCCTCAACAGCAGCAATAGAATTAGCAATAGCCAAACCCAAATTGTTATGTGCATGGAAACCGACTGGAATAGTGATTTTATTTACTATAGCACCAATTTTTTCTTTAACATCAGATGGAAAATAAGACCCTGCAGAATCCATAAGTATAACACCATCTGCACCATATGATTCCATTTTCATACATTCTTCAACCAAAATATCTGCTGTCGCCATATGACTCATCATCAATACCCCATACACCACTTTTCCTTTGTTCTTTGCAAAATCTATATGGCGTGCGGTAATATCTGCTTCTGTACAATGCGATGCCACCCTTACCACATCAATTAAGGAGATCAAAGGTGAAAGGTCTTTCTTAATTGTAGCAAAACCGGGAATAACATGAACTCCCAATTTGCTTTTGGTCAGATGTTGCTTGACTACTTGTAACATTTCAAGATCAGAAAAAAGACTTTCACCAACCTGCAATGACGACGCACCCAGGCCGTTACCATGACCAACCTCCACGATGGGTATTCCGGCTTTATCTGCTGCTGAAGCATAAACTGATAACTGTTCCAGTGTCAACTGATGTTTTACTGCATGTGATCCATCCCGCAAAGTAGGATCACTTATGAGAATCCGCTTCATCTTTTCTCCAGTTCTGTGATGCTTCTTGCGTACTCTTCAGCCATTGCTATAGCAGCACAATTGATTATATCCAGATTACCCGCATATCTGGGAAGAAAATCACCTAGACCCTGAACTTTTACCATGGTAATTATTCGCCCATTCTCCAGGGTTGGAGAAATAATCAACTGATATCCAGGCACATACTCTTGAATAACCTTAACCATCTTTTCAACCTCGTCTGTTATTGCAGCCATATCAGGATATTTTATTTTGGCAAAAACAGTAGTCTGCATGTCGATACAAGGTTGAGCTGGATTTAAATTCAGAATGGCTTTCACCTTTTTGCTTTTAGAAAACCATGCATTTCCCTCTTCTGTAGTATGAATGTATTCATCCAAATTTGCTCTGGTTGCCGGACCTGCGCTTCTGGAAGCGATACTTGATACTACTTCTATATATTCAATATCTTGATGGATTTTTGCTATTGCGTATGATATAGGTATGGATGCCTGGCCTCCGCAGGTAACCATGTTTACATTACTATATTGTAAACAATCTTTAAGATTTACAGCAGGAACACACATTTTTCCCACATGACTGGGAGTCATATCTATTACAAACTTATTCATACTCTTCAAAACAGGTGCATGTATCTGGTGATCCTGTGCAGATGTGGCATCAAATACTATATCACATATTGAGGGATCACTTTTTATAGCCTCAATTCCTTTATCTGATATTTTAACCCCCATACTTATCGCTTTTTTTATCCCTGGGGAGTCGCATCTCCTCCCTATAAAACAACTACATTCTAATAAAGGAGACCGCTGGATTTTAACCAATAAATCAGTACCTATGTTTCCACTGCCTAAAATTGCAACTCTTGTTTTCTTCAAGTGTGAGCCTTTGACATTAGCTGCTAAATTTTTTCGCCTGTTCATACTCTTCGCGTGGAAGAAAAGGGTACATATCATCAAAAGGCATCGAAACCATCTTGCCATCTGGAAGTTGCTTGGAAGCTACTCTTGGTATTAACATCTGATTAGAAGGTGTTATTACCTCGCATATTAAGCATTCTTTATGATTTATTACTTCTGTAATTATTTGATCAAAGTTTTTAATGTTATCCAGTCTGAAGTATTTAATACCAAAAGCATTTGCTATTTTTGACATATCAGGAATAGTCACTCCGGTTTCCGGACTTTCACCTATAAAATGCCCACTGCAAAAATTATTCTGAGTATGACGTATAAGCAGATAACCGTTATTACTAATCATAATTATTTTAATAGGCAATTTGTATCCTACAATTGTCTGAATTTCCTGCAAATTCATTTGTATTGACCCATCTCCAGTAATGCAGTAAACAGGTCTCGATAAATCTGCAGATGCTATACCTATTGAAGCTGGCATATATCCCATAGTGGAAAGCCCACCGGTAATTACATGACGTTGTCCTTCTTTAACCTTAAATGCCTGTGCATGTACATGAAAACAAGAACCAGTATCAACAAGGAAAATCGAATCTGAAGAAACCATTTCTGAAAAACGTCTCATAAAATGATAAGAGTTAATTCCTTGTGTCTCATTTTTGTATTCATCTAAATCAACAGGATATTTTTCCCTCCACAATTGAATACGTTCAATCCATTCAGGATTCGAAAAATGCCATTTACCAATTTTATTTAAAAACCTCTTTAAAAATTGGCCTGCATCAGAATGTACTTTTATATCCGGGATAACTGATGGTTTTTCAAGCTCTTCTTTGTCTATGTCTACAATAACCTTTATTGCTTTTTCAGCAAATTTCTGGTATTCATAACTTACTAAACCAATACCAAGTCTGCAACCAAGAACTAATAAAAAATCACAGTTTTGCACTGCAAAATTCGCAGCTCTCTCTCCGTATGTCCCCGGTCGTCCTACAAATAATGGATGATCATTACCAATAAGATCCATTCCTAAACGAGATGTGAGTATTGGTATACCGGTCCTTTCTACTGTTTCATGTAATAACTCCACAGCACCTGACAAACGAACTCCGGCTCCGGCTAAAATACAGGGTCTTTTTGCATTTTGCAGAGCTTTTACAATTTCCTCTATCTTGTCATCATTGTCACTAAATGTAACACTCGTTTCTTTTTCATCACTCAAATACCCTTCATAATCATCCGGATCAAACCACATTCCTTGTACATCCACAGGGCATTCTATCCAAACCGGTCCTACACGACCTTCTAATGCAATATGAATCGCTTTTTCAACTTCATACCGCACCCTTTTTATATCATCCAACATTACTGCGTATTTAGTTACTTTTTCAAAAATTGGCAGAGTGTTATATCCCTGAAGAGCAAATTGTCTGGTTTTAGTAATTTTTGCAAGGGCAGCCTTTGACTGACCGGCTACAATAACACAAGGTGCGCTGTCTACAAAAGCACCAACTACACCTGTTAAGGTATTAAGTGCTCCAGGCCCCGCAGTTACGTAAGCCGCACCAATCTTCCCGGTTCTCAACCTTGCATAAGCTTCAGCAGCCATCACTGCGCTTTGTTCATGATGACAACATACAAACTTCAGCTTTTTATGTGAAAAGACTGCGTCTGTTAAATGCATTATCATTCCGCCGGTAACCATAAATACTTTTTCTGCACCGGCATCATAAAGCTTAGATGTAATAAAATCTGCCACTCTCATTTTCATATTAAATATCAACTTTTTTAATTGTTAGCTTCAATCCACTCATCAATCTGCTTTAAACACATGTTTTTTACATTATCATTAGCCGAGTAACATTTGTACCATTCAATCGTTTTCTCCAGTGCCTTATTTAAGT
>JAAYPC010000105.1 GCA_012519985.1 Fibrobacter sp. | reverse complement strand
TTTTAATGTTTTTACCACTCTGCGGGTTGCCATCACCCAATACGCCTTCAGGTGATCGCATATTGTCGGTATTTTAATGAGCAGACCCCGATTCTAAGAATCGAGGTCGATAATATATAAGAATAGATGAAAAAAAGCAAGAGAGAAAAAACAATCAATGGTGAAACAATCTTATACCACTGAAAGCCATCACCATTCCATACTCATTGCATGCTTCTATTACAATATCATCCCTAACCGAACCACCCGGTTGCACAATGAAACCTACACCACTTTGCTGAGCGCGATCAATACTGTCCCTGAAAGGAAAGAATGCATCCGATGCCATTGAAACACCACTCATCAGGTTAAGCCATTCCCTTTTCTGATCGAATGATAAACGGACCGGTGCCTGCACAAAATTGTTCTGCCAGGTGAAAAGCTCTGCAGGAGAGAGATTGTCCTCCAGAAACTGGTCAATAGCATTGTCCCGGTCGGGTCGTCCAATCTTTTCTTTAAAATTCAAGTTAATTACCGAAGGGTTCTGCCTTAGATACCAGCGATCAGCCTTCGAAGCAGCAAGTCTTACACAATGGATTCTGGATTGCTGCCCAGCTCCCACTCCTATTACCTGCCCATCAAGAGCCAGGCAAACAGAATTGGACTGAGTATATTTAAGAGTAATCTGTGCCACTATCAGATCTCTTATGGCATTGTCTGGAAATTTCTTATTAGCAGTCACCCTGTTTTTAAGACAAGCGTCAGAAAGTCTGATGTCATTACGGCGCTGTTCAAAACGGATGCCCATAATTTCACGTGTTTCCATTACTGGTGGCTCGTAAGAGGGATCAATCTGGATAACCACATATCCCCCTTTCTTTTTGGATTTCAAAACCTCCAGAGCCTCATCTTCAAAACCCGGAGCAATGACTCCATCCGAAACCTCTCTTTTCAGAAGTTTTGCAGTGCTAAGATCTACAGTGTCACTAAGGGCTACAAAATCACCAAAGCTGGACACTCTATCCGCTCCACGAGCCCTGGCATAAGCGGTAGCTAAAGGACTAAGCTCCAGATCATCCACGAAATAAGCTTTTTTAAGCTCTTTAGTGAGCGGAACCGCCACCGCAGCTCCCGCAGGACTTACATGCTTAAATGATGCTGCAGCAGGAAGCTTCAGCGCCTCCTTCAACTCCTTCACTAAAAGCCATGAATTAAACGCATCCAGAAGATTTATATACCCGGGTCTGCCATTAAGAACTGTAATTGGAAGTTGTCCAGAACCCATGAAAATTCTTGCGGGTGCCTGATGCGGGTTAATTCCGTACCTGAGCTCTAACTGATTCACAAGCAATTCCTTTCAGGAAAAATATTTAAGTTGGTCGAAATCCAGAGTAGCAAAATGATCTTCAACTTTTTCAGCCCTGCGGATTTGAATCACATCCCCATTTTCCCGCAGCAGCAGTTCTGCAGAACGCAATTTACCATTGTAATTAAACCCCATCGCATGTCCATGTGCACCCGCATCATGGATTACCACGATATCTCCGGGTTCAATCTCCGGAAGAGGTCTGTCAATGGCGAATTTGTCGTTATTTTCGCAAAGTGACCCTGTAACATCATAGGTGGTATTACAAGGCTCATTCTCTTTACCTAGAACAGTAATGTGATGGTAAGCACCATAAATAGCAGGCCGCATCAGATTTGCCATACAGGCATCCAACCCTGCGTACTTCTTGTAAGTATTCTTAATATGCAAAACCTTGGAAACCAGATAACCAAACGGTCCGGTAATCATCCTGCCACATTCCAGAAATATTTTCATTGGGTGAAGGCCGGCTGCAACGATTATTCTTTCATAGGCTTCCTTTATTCCGCTTGAAACCGCAGCCGTATCTACCGGATTCTGCTCAGGACGATAAGGAATTCCAATTCCTCCTCCCAAATTTACAAATTCAATCCTGATTCCATCGTTTTTATATACCTCAACTGCCAACTCAAAAAGCATGATTGCAGTATCTATGAAATACTGATGATTCAGTTCATTTGAGGCCACCATTGTATGCAGCCCAAAACGGCTGGCCCCCTTTTGAGCAAGAAGCCTGTAACCCTGGTGAACCTGCTCACGGGTAAAACCATATTTTGCTTCCTCTGGATTTCCTATTATGGCATTGCCGCTTCTTAAAGGCCCCGGATTGTAACGCAAACAGATAAGTTGAGGGATCCCGGCATGTTTTTCCAGATATGAAATATGAGAAAAATCATCCAGGTTGATTATTGCACCAAGCGCTCTGGCTTTCTGGAACTCAATCGCAGGAGTATCATTTGAAGAGAACATTATCTGTTCTGATGACAATTCACATTTTTCAGCCAGCAATAATTCTGCAAGGGAGCTGCAATCTGCTCCGCACCCTTCATCTTTTAAAATTTTCATCAGAAAAGGATTGGGTGCAGCCTTAACCGCAAAGTATTCCTTGAAACCAGGTGCCCAGGAGAAGTCCTGGATTAGTTTGCGCACATTATTACGAATACCACTTTCATCATATATGTGAAACGGCGTAGGATTAGATTCAATGATGGATTCAATCTGCTGTTTTGTAAACGGTAGATTTTTCTTGAGCATAATCTTTATTTCACTCCTGCAAAAAGGCATCTTTTTTTGTCTGCTGAAAACAAGAAGTAAACGGAAATTTACTGAGACTGTTGAAAATACGTATTTTTTATCTCTTTGTCACTGATTTTTAACCTTCCTGATACCAGCAAGAATCAAAGAAAACGAAAATCTTAATGTATTATTTTTTCAGGCACAGACTTCTGTTTCACTCTGAAGTCTTTCCATTATTGCATTCCACTGGCTGTCGGTAGATGCACAGAATGTCTTTTTAATCCCATCTTCCAGTTTAACAGTCAGAGTGTGGGCATGTAACATCAGCCTGGACACATTCCCAACAGGCCTGGGAAAACCATAAATCCTGTCACCCAAAACAGGATGACCTATATGGTACATGTGAACTCTTATCTGATGTCTTCTCCCGGTTATCGGATGTAACTTCAACAAAGATGCACTCCGGAACTCTTTTTCAACAAAGTAATTAGTCTGAGACTTTTTACCCCGTTTATCTACCCCCATTCGACCTGAACCAAACTGATATATCGGTTCTGAGATGCTGCCTGAATAACCCGGCTTACCGGACACTACTGCCAGATAGGTTTTCTCAGTTTCCCTTTTTTCGAACTGCAAGCATAAATTTCTATGCGCCTTAGCAGTCTTGGCTAATATAATAACTCCACTGGTTTCGCGGTCCAGTCTGTGAACTGTAAATATTTTGATTCCCCTGATTTGTTCCAGATACTTGCAAAGAATTTCCGAATCCTTAATCCCACGGCCAGAAACTACAGCAATGCCCGGATTCTTGTTTACCACGATCACCGAATCATCTTCATATATTATTTCTTGAAACATATCCGCATTTTTTATCTGTTCTAATAGATATTTGCATAGCAAAAATCATTGCAAAAATATGGTATAGACAAGGCATTCCTTGCCCCCTATACCAAATGGCTCAACTTTATTTTCCGCCGAAATATTCCCAGTGAAGAATCTCAGGAAGGGATTTACGAACTTTATTAAATGAAGAAGATGCCGGATAGCCAATAGGGGTAAATGCCACTGGTTCAATATATGTTGGAAGCCTTAATACTTTTCTGGCCTCAGAAGCATTAAATGAACCAATCCAGCAGGTACCAAGATCTTTCTCTGCAGCAGCAAGAGTGATATGATCCAATGCAATAGCAATATCTATATCACCAAAGTCTTTCCCATCTTTTCTCTTCCAGGAAACACTGCGATCGCAACACACGGCCAATATAACCGGTGCGCTTAAGAACCAGGGCCGATCATTAACCGTTCTTAATTTCTCCCTGCCCTCCATCTTTTGGATCACAATAAATACCCAGGGCTGAAAATTGCACGCAGAAGGAGCTAACCTGCCTGCTTCCAGAACCGATAGCAGTACTGTTTGATCAACCGGTTTATCTAAAAAATCCCTGACAGAATGCCTTTTTCGTACCAATTCCAGAAAATCCATCTAATCCGCCTTTTTCTGCAGTTCTTCCATTTCCTTTTTCAAACGCTCGATCTCTTTATCAATCTGTTCCTGCTGTCCCTGCATCTGCTGGATAATCTTCTCCGAATCAGCCTGTGTTCCAGCGATCTTCTGAACCGTTGCCAGTGCGTATTCTATATCTTCGCTGACTTTCATGATATTACGTGAAAAAAACAGCGATCGGTAATGTTCATTAGTGAAATGAAAATAGTCGTCGAACTTTTTCATGTAATCTTTCTGCGCAGTATGAAGACTGTCATTTTGTGCTGACATAGAAGAATTGATTCCGGACAGAGATAATTTTTCGACTTTTTCTGCAAGGAAACTATGGGAAAGCCTGTTACTTTCATATTGCATTCTCTGATAATTTAAGGTGTCATTGTCCGGAGCAACTGCACTCTTAATTTTTTCTGAGGCTTCCATAAGAAGAGTACGCGCCTGATCATACTGTTTCTGAAGCAGATGACCATAAGCCTGGATCAGTAACCCTTCACACTGAATAACTGTTTTACTTGAACTCTTTCTTAACATCTGGCCTAAAGTAATACAATCATTCCACTGCCTCGCTTTAAGAGCAGTCCAGCACTGCCCAAGCAGTGCATCTTCAAAGTAATAACTGCTCTGCGGTACCATACGCAAAGCAACCACGGCCTTGGAAAGAGTGTTTTCCTCATAAAAAATATAACCAAGAAACAGATATGACCGGTTGATCATCTCTTTTTGCCCCTCAGTAACCGGTTTGGTACTTATGCAGTTTTCAAGTGCAGTTACAATATCACTTGTATTCTGATCATCCAGCCTCGCCCTGACAACAGCCAGAGCATGCTGTGCATAAACATAATCCGGATGAGAGTCGGGGACCATGGAAAGTGCCTGAATTGCCTTTCCATATTCGTTTATTTGTAAATAAGATTGGCCCATGATATATGCTCCATGGAACCTCAGAGAATCAGGTACATCCGGTTTGCTTAATTCCACAAACTGATTTGATACCCTTCCGTATTCTCCATTGCGGTAGTAAACTCTCATCATGCCAAGATCTGCATAAGGCACTGCAGAACTCTTGGTGTATTGATCTTTCATTTTGTCGTAATTTTGAATCGCCATGTTTCTCATATCCAGCTCTTCCTGACAACTGGCTCTATAGTACTCCACCCAGTCATTTTTGAAAAAATCAGGAAATTCCACAATAATCCTGCTGAATATAAAGAAGGCATCCCAGTATTTTTTCTCAGAGTAAAGCTTACGTGCTCTGTTATAGAGTTCATTAGGAGAAAGAGAAGCGAGTCTGGCAAGTCTGCGTGCATAGACCTCTTCTCTGTGCTTTCCAAAAGCTACTCTGGCGTAAATAGTATGCCCGGTGGCATCATTATCCTTTTCAGTCATCACGTTATATTGATATAACACTTCCAGGTCGCGACCATTATTTACACTGGGAGCATTCACTCCAAAAGCCATACCCCAATAATCAAGGGCATCTTCATCGAATCCAAACTGAAGATACATTTTTAGGAGCCTGAGCACCCAGGCACCAAGTTTTACATTAAGATCCCACTCAAGTTTCTTGGCAACGCTGGTACCACTGGCACCATCTTTAAATTCTGCTGCTGCTGCCCAGAAATCCTTCAGATCAAAATCCACTGCACTTTCCAATCGACTTTCCCAGTATCTTCCAAGCCAACTGAATTTCATATCTCTTGAAAAACTTCCAGCCCCGGCTTCATCAGTCTCCCCTTTCATCTGAGGTGCGATTAGATTCTGTGTGGAAAGTCCCAGCAAATGATCGCCTAATATCGGATCCCTGATAAGCCGGTATGTAAGTCCCAGATCCATTCCTACTCCCCACACCGGATCACCAAATGCAGTCTGAATAGCAGTTGAAAGATTTAATCCTGCAGAAAGCCGGTTCCAAAAATGCCATGCGTATGAGGCAATGATCAGATAATTGCTGTTGGATTTCCCTCCCTTGGCAGGTATGAGGTTATCTCCACTTACGATCCCCTCCTGAACCGTTCCCTCTGGGGAAAAAAGGAAGGTAACACCGGCAGATTGATACAAACCAATGGGGATTGTAAGCCCCACCTCACCATGTTTGAATTCACCATTGAGAATTGGTGCAAAAGCCAGCCTGGCTGAAAGATAATTCTCTTCGGTAAGAAATGCCGGGTTGTTAAGTGGTGAGTATTGTGCAATCATATCGCGCCAGCGCTGCGTCAGAAGAAATTCTCCTGGTAAACCGGTTCCCTGAATCTCCATGACACCAGTTAACAGGCAAAATACCGGTAGAATTTTTCTGATTATCTTTCTCAATGTCATTAATCCTGCCTTTTTTTTAAAACTTCTATTTTATCGGTTTACGGGTAACGCCGATTTTAAACTGTTTCTTGTCAGTTTTATTATCGACATCCGTGGTTACAACAGAAAACAGGTAAGTACCTCTGCCAACGGCTCTCTTTTTCTTATTATAACCATCCCAGTAAATACCATAATCATTACCCTCTACTTTAAACACATACAGATCCGATCGAACCAGATTCCCTACCACATCATAAACCACAACTCTGCCGTAAGCGCTATCGATTTTGGAATCTACTTTCATTACCTTGAGCGGTTTACCTTTAACTTCCAGACGAATTACAGTGCCTTTTGTTCCTGTTCCCCCGGAAATTCTGGTCTGTTTATTAATAACCGGCGCAAATCTCTGCCTTATTCTTGGATCAATCTCAGTAATACCGGGGCTAAATGGGCTATTGCTGGGAATATATTGAAGAGAGATCGCACCCCACTCAATTGCCGCTTTACGGCTGTTAATGTGAGGTTTGTTTCCTGGTTTATCGGTTACCCCACCAGAAGAACTCAATTGAATACTGTCTCGCCCTGCATCCACAGTGATCTTGTCAGAAACAATCAATATCGCAGTGCTATCATCAACAATAATCATCGAAGTGAATGGATTCTGAACGACATTATTATTATGGTAAAAACGAAAAATTCGATTTGGATCGCTATTGGGCGGCCAATTAATCAGTTCACTTATGGTAACCCTGATTGAATCTGGTGTTCCAACACTCTGCTCATTTGACAGCGAACCCGAATAAAACTTAGCCTTGTTGACCACCGGTCCGACGCCATCTTTACTTTCCATATCCGAAACCGGCACCAGCCCTTTGATATCTATGATATTTATCAGAGGCTTCCAATCAGTCTGAAGCTGGTCAGTGATTTTTTCCTCAAGAAATAACCTCACCACCGAGCCATCATTTACAGGGCTGATACTGTCAATCTTAAAAGAAGTTCCCCTGAAATTTACTTCAAATGCGTCTTTCATCTTTTGGTTAAATGCAACTTTGCTATTAAAGTAAACATCCACCTGGTCAATATACCCATTGCCATCCGAATCAATAGTTACAGCAGAATCCGCAATCGCATCCCCTGGACCGATAACAAGTTGAACCGTGGATTTTATAGGTTTAGCATAAGGATCCTCGGGGTTTACGAAAGTAGCAGTAATAGAGATAGTAGTGAAAGGAGTTTTAGGGAAAATCGTTATACTCCCATTGCCACCAGAAACCAGTTCAGCTCTGTTTTGAGGATCGATCAGTTCAAGACTAATCAGATTGTCCCAATCCTTGCGCCATCCGAGTGTATCAAATGCATGTGCATAAATAGAGAATTGTTCACCGGCAGCTATGGTATCTCCACTTATTATTACGAATTCTTCATTTTGATCAGGGTTACCCGGTTTTGAGTAAAGACGTAAATTTGCCATAGGGGTAAAAAGATTAGTGGTAATTTTAATACGGCTGTTATTTGTATGGCGCTCAGCATAAAAGAAATCAAAGTCGTATTTTCTCCCAGCCTGAAGTCCAAATGAATCGGCAATCTCATCCAGCACAATCTCGTCCTCTAAAGAGACATGAATTCCCCCAATATCCATGGCCAGTTTGCCATCTATAAACGCCCATACATCATCATCACCCAAAAATTCAAATATCAAACCTCGGTTGTAGGTGAAAGTGGTGTGCAACTCCATTGTAAATGAGTAGTTATGGCGTCTGTCCTCTAAGCCAAAACCCCTCTCATCAAGCCAGAAAAATTCATTCGTTCTGTTCTCGCCACTTCTCTCAAACTGATATACTCCATCACCAATATGAATGAATGGTAGAGAATCTTTAATGACGATATTTTTAAAGGCAGTATCATAGGATACGGTAATAATTTCATGCTTAACACCATTTCGGTCAGCATACTCCGGAATGGTAAAATCGCCCGGCTGCCATGGTTCAAACCATTTGTGAATGTAATAATTAAAGAAGGGTTTTGAACCTAAAACCGGCTTTTTACTGGCATTGAGCGTATCCGCAACCATTCCCTTGCGCAAACTGCCAGTGTGATCAACTTCAAACTCTGGGTTACTTTTATCAGAGTGAAAATCATAAAAAGTCACAGGTATCCAAATGGTATCTGGAAACTGTTGGGCAATGGTTTTTTGCAGGGTTAAAAAAATTAAAGCAATGACCAGAAAATTTATTGGCAATCCATTACCAACCGAAAGCGAAAATTTTTTTTTGTTACCCATAAGAAACTCCGATCATTATGAATTATACCAGCAACACCACAGATGAATTGAAAGGACCCTTATATATAATATACTCGGGATCAGAATTTTTGCTATATCACTGCAATTTTCTGAGCAATTTAACTACCTTTGGATCGGTACCTCCAGCATTAATATATAACTCATAATGTTTCTTTGCCTTCTTGTGGTCTTGTTTTACATAGTAGATATTACCTATGTGACGGTAAGCATCTTTATATTTCTCACTGTCCAGTTTTACAGCCTTGAGATATTCCTGGATTGCTACTTCCTCAATTTTCATGGCTCTGTATTCGTGCCCCAAGGCATAATGCAAGGCTGGGTTGTTTCTGGAATACCTCAGCCCATCTCTTAATACCTGAATAGCGCTGGAGTGGTCCTTTTTTTTGCTGTAGATTCTTGCCATGCAGTAATAAGCCTCAGCGTTCTCTCTTTCTCTCTGAGAAACCTCCTTATACATCTCCATCGCATTTTCAAATTCCCTGGCTCCTTCGTAAGCTTTGCCCATATCCAGCATAATCCCGACATTTTCTGGATCCCCAGCCATAGCCTGAGCAAAATTCATGATTGCCGCATTATATTTTTTCCTCTGAAGATTGATCTTTCCCATAGCAGCCTCAACCTCAGGAGCATCCGGCAAAAGTTTTTTAGCTCTGTTTAATGAAGTAAAGGCTGCATCAACCTTTCCTTCAGCAATATTCATCTCCGCATCAGCCAGATAATACCATCCATGCCTTTGAGTTCCATTTTTAGCTATGACCTCTTTTGCCTCACTTATTTGATTGTCCTCCAGAAGATAATGTGTCAGCCTGTAAATTGCCTCCCCATTTTGGGAGCCTTTAGCAATAATCTCCTGAAACAAACGTTGTGCAGACTGAGTATCTCCCAATCTATGGTAAGAACGGGCAAGTTTTAAAGCCGCTTTTTGATTAAACCCGTTTGCATCCATTGCAGATTTGAAGTAACTGGAAGCCAGTTTAAAATCGGATTCATCAAAATAGATATCACCCAATGCGATAAAACATTCACCACACTTGTTGTCGTTTGCAATAGAAGCCTCCAGAAGCTGTCTGGCTGTATCTGGTATTTCCAGCGCACGATAAGTCAACCCTGCCCAACGCAAAGCCTCGGTACTTGGATTTTCTTTCAGAGCAATTGAACGGATCGTCTTACGTGCTTCTGCGTACTTTCCCAGATAATACAGAGATTCAGTCAAACCGATCCTGTACTCTTCATGTTTTGGTTGAGCTGCAATAAGCTTGTAGAAAAGAGATAATGCTTCATTATATTTCTTTTTAGAGTTTAGAAAAGTAGCCAGTAAAAACCTGGCATCATTATTGGAAGGGCTCAGCAGAACGGTTTTACGCAGGTATTCCTCTGCGCTTTCCATGTCATTTCTCTCTTTATAGTACAATGCTATTCGATAGGCGATTTCGCCGTCCTTTGGTGCACATTGTGATGCTGTGCGTAAATGAGAAACTGCCTGTTCGTTTTTTCCTGTGCTCTGATAAATTTCCACCAGTTTCAATCTAAGATTGTTGTCACATTTTTTGATTTTTAAGGCATCCTCCATAACAGGTGCAGCCTCTGCCAATCTTGAATCAGCAACAAGCAACTCTGCCAATTCCTTAAGGAGATTATAATTGGTATTATCTAGTCTTACCCATTCCTTAAGAATCGAAGCCAGGTTTCTGGTGTCATTTTGCTTTCTATAACATTGAGCAAGCATGCTGATTAATTGAAGATCATCTTTTTTAGTTTCAAGTGCCTTTGACAGCGGAATGATTGCATTTGAAAAATCACCGGCTTTAAAGTATGCCTGCCCCAGCATCGGATACAGTTCAGAATTTTTACTCATCATCGTTGAAGCTTTCTGCAAAGTTTTTGCAGCTTCAGCGTATTGACCCAGACTGAACTGAATCGATCCCAATGTAAACCATCCCTCAGAGTCATTACCCGCATTGCTCAAGTATTTCTTGTAATTTGCAATCGCCTCATTTTTCAATCCTCTTTGAGCCTGTGCCCTGGCCAGCATTCCTCTTAATTCATTCGAAGCTTCTTCAAACTGAAGTGCCTTAGTTAGATAAATGGATGCATTGTTCCAGTTCTTTTTCTGAAAATAGATAACGGATAATTTCTCAAAATTCCTGTAATCTGAAGGGTAAATTTTAACATTGCTCAATAACTGAGCTTCAGCCTCATTGGTTTTTCCCTGTTTTTCATAGAGTTCAACCAGATGGAAAGCATATTCTGCATTCTTTCCAGCCTGAGCCAGGTATTTCTTGTACATGACAGTGGCTTCAGCCAAATTGTTGTTCTTTTCATGCATTTTGGCGGACAGCTCAATAGCCCGTAGATCTCTGGGGTTATTTTTAAGTATATACTCCAGTTGTGGTAATGCTTTTGAGACCTGATCTGTATTTATGTATGATTCGGCTAAAATAGCCGCATCTTTAACCTCTATAAGAGATGGCGAAACATCCTGAAGCAATCGGATGACTTCGCTGTAATTTTTATCTTTGAATTCAATGTGCGCCAGCCGTAAATTTACTCGAGGATTTTTAATCTGCTTCTGAATCAACAGCTTATAAGCATTTTTAGCCTCAACAGTGTTCCCCATTTTTTCAAACAACTCACCGGCAGTTACCAGATTCTTTTCATATTTTTTGTGGTTAAGATTAAACAGCTTCAAATTTGTCTTCGCAGCGGCACTATCTTTTCCGGTCTTTTGGTACCCTTCAGAAAGAGCTAACAGAGCCATTTCATTCGAAGGCTGCTTGAGAACACACTTTTCGTACGCTTGCAGAGATTGAGACAGGTTTCCGGCTTTGCCGAATTCCTGTGCAAGTTCAAACCAGGTCTGCGCATCAGCATCACCCTGCTCCTGTGCTCTGGCAAAATATTTCAACGCTGCAGCATTATCTTTCAATTTTAAGGAAAGAATGGCTAACCGGTAAATGACCTCAGTCCCTCCGGCTCCCATGCTGGTCAGTTTCAAATATTCGTTGCGGCTAGTTGAAGCAGGTTCTATCTCATAGCTTAAAGAAGCAATCTGAGACTGCAGCAAAGTGTCATTTTTAGTCACTATACTTTCTTTTTTATAGAATTTGAGTGCATTCGCCTTGTCGCCTTTTGACAATAGCGCATCTGCCAGCATCCTGCTTACCCCTGGTGTATTAATATCTTCAGGTGTCACCTTATTGATGCATTCTAAAGCAGAGCTGATTTGCCCTCTTTTTATATACACTATTGACAATCCAAGATTACACTGGCTTGCATATTCTTTTTTGTTACTTACTTTTGTGAAATGAGAGAAAGCTTTCTCGTAATCTTTATCACGTATAAAGATCCACCCCAGGCCCATCAATACCCGATCATCGGCAGTTCCTGCTCTGACACTTGCCTCCAGATGTATCTTTGCTTTGGCAGTATCCCCATTAGTCAGCCCAAGAACACCAAGCTCCCGTTGCAAAACACCATGATTGGTATATTTGGGTGCAATTTTTTTCAACAACTCATAGGCATTCCTGCTATCCCCGGCCATTTCATTTGATTTGGCAGCTTTGAGGTATGCATCCACATCATCAGGGGCCATGTCAATTACCTTTGAATAATGTGCAGTTGCCTTAGAATACCGTTTCAGGTTGAAATTGAGATCGCCAAGATAGATATCCGGTTGGGGATCATCAGGCAAATATCTGGAAGCCTCATTAAATGCAGATAATGCTTCCTCATTTTTTGAAAGCAACATCAGGCTTCTACCATATTCAAGGTAGGCTTTTCCCTGATTTTTTTTCAGTTTGATTAAACGATTTCCATATTGTAATGCTTCCTGCGCGTTGCCCTGATCATTGTTTATTTTGGCGAAATAAAGAAGTGCGAAAGGATCATCCGGATCATCTTTGAGGATGTTTTCATAAACTTTTTCTGCTTCTTTTTTCCTTCCCAGACCCTCCAGAGCAAAAGCTTTCTCAGAAATTAACTCTGCACTCCTGAGCCCCCGCTGCTCACCAAGAATAGTGATCCTCAGCGCATCCTCCATCATATTTGATTTACGGTAATTTCTGGCAAGTGGAAGGTAAACAGGATAAAATTCCGGTATTGCCATAAAAATCATATTATAGGCCTGAGCAGCATCATTATACTTTCCCACAGTCTCCAGAAAAGAACCTGCTCTATAATAGGCAAGCAACATATTGCGATCTTTATCACAGACCTTAACATATTCATTTGCAACTAAAGCAGAATCCACAATGCTTGAAAAACGCTCTCTTATTATGCATTCACCGAGCATTCTCAGAGTCTTCATATCAGAACTTATCGCCGGAATTTTTACAAAACGGCTGAGCACAGGAGGAATCTGGATATTAAACTCTTTTAACAAGGTGTTAAAAATCTCATCGAATTCCGTTCCAATAGAATTCAATTTGAAACTTCGCTCAATAGTGGTCTGGATTTCTCTGTTTTTTGCTGAATATATCTCTAAATAATAAAACATGGTTTTCTGGCGCAATTGCAGCTCGAATTTTTGTATACCTACATGTTTTGCATTAAATTTTTTAGCAATTTCGAAATAGTTGTTTTCAGAAGGGAATTTGGAAAAATCGCTGTGCTCAGGAAATACAGCTTTGATGGAATCATGAGATATAATTCTGATCTTATCAAACCCAGCAGACTTATATTCAAAGAAAGCTTCAATTAGTGCAACCATCCATCGTGATTCCGAATTAGGAGCAGCATCAGTAGCCCTGGCTAAAAGAAGAACCACATCATCTTCTTTTTTCACCGGCTCTGAAGAGTCGGAATTTTGAACTGGAGCCATTGTATCTGCGGAATCAGACTGTGCTTTAACTTCATTTAAAGCAAATCCCCCCAAGATAATGACCATCAGAAAAATTAAAAACCTTAACCGCATAAACATGACTCCTCACCCACCATATCTATCATTCTATATAAACGGTTTATTTCGTTAAAAATACAATCAGTTCATATACAATTGTACCCCTAAATATTTCAAAATAATACTTGTACACCGCTCTCTCTATCGGAAAATACCCTCTAGCATAGTTCCTGTCGCAAATATATTGGCTTAGGCCCCAAATAATGAATATCGCAAAAGCATCAACCAATCCTTGCCGCCTTATTAAACGAAAGCTTAGCCCCCAAATTCACGGCCTTTTTTGATATTAATGTAAAAGAAAGGCAAAAAAGGAAGAAATACTCTTATTCCTGCCATGAGTATACCTATGAGCTCTGTTCGAGCATTAGCCTTTGAAGATATGCCGTGTACGCCTTTTTATTCCTTAAGGTTACCTGACAAGGCATCCTATTGGCGGGGCCAGTAATTTTTCTGCAATCTCCATCACCATCCCAGCAATTGATTCCATTATCAGCCCATAATGAGTACCATCAATCATCTGCGCCGCTGAAAAGGTGTACAAAAAAACAGAAGGCGGTTTTTTGCACCGCCTTCATAGAAATACCTGTGAGTCAGTTTTAAACAATTCATCTAGCGCAGTTTCATCATCCAGTCGTGCTTGTCTTCAATTTCTCCGTACTGAATCCCCTGCATCTGCTTAAATAATCTGGTAAGGGTATGCCCAGCTTCACATTCCTTACCAAAGGTATATATCTTTTCACCATGAGTAATTGAATATACAGGAGTCAAAACTGCTGCAGTACCGCATGCACCCACCTCAGTAAATTCCGAAAGTTCAGTAACCGGTATATGCCGTTTTTCCACTTCCATACCAAAATCTCTGGCAATTGTCTGCAAACTGTCATTAGTGATGGAACCCAGAATCGATGTTGAATCCGGGGTTACATATTTATTGTCCTTTGTGATGGCCAGGAAATTCGAAGTTCCGAACTCATCAATCAGGCTATGGGTTGCAGAATCCAGATATAAACTGATAGGATATCCTTTTTCTTTGCCTTCAAAGTCTCCAAGCATACCAGCGGCGTAATTTCCTGCAGCTTTAACGTTTCCTACGCCTCTGGGTGCTGCACGATCATAACCTTCCTGAACTATTGCCTTCACCGGATAAAATCCGTTTTTATAATATGGCCCAACCGGTATACATAGTACCAGGAATATGTAATCATCAGATGGATGCACCCCGACATAGGGGCTTGAGCCGATAAGAAGCGGGCGGATATATAAACTGGCACCAGTACCGTATGGAGGCACATAGTCAAGATTTTTTTTGACAACCAGATTTACCGCTTCAAGAAACAGTTCTTCAGGAACCGGCTGCATCATCAAACGTCTGGCGGTTTTTTCCATGCGACGCGCATTCTGTTCAGGTCTGAAGATACGGATGTCACCATTAACCTGCGTAAAAGCTTTAAGCCCTTCGAAACAGGCTTGCCCATAATGAAAACAGGTCGAAGCGATGTGGATCTGCATCTCCGGCTTGTCGCTCACCTGAAGAGCCCCCCACTTTCCATCTTTAAAATCTGCCCGTACAAAGCAATCAGTCTGCATGTACTTAAACCCTAACTCCTGCCATTCAATGTTTTGTCTCATATCAACCAGTCCTGATATTAGTGTATTTGCAGATCAAGCTTTCTGGTGTCTCCAGAATTGGAAACTCCTTCTGATCCTTTATTCTTAATGTCTTTCATAAGTTTATATTTGAGACTATCAATCAGAGCAATCCATGAAGCCTCAATAATGTTTGTGGAAACACCCACCGTTCCCCATCTGCTTATTCCATCTGAAGATTCTATCAAAACCCTCACTTTGGACTCTGTGCCATCTCTTCCATCAAGAACCCTCACCTTGAAATCTTCCAAACGCACACTCTTCAAAGAAGGATAGAACTTGACTAAAGCTTTTCTCAAGGCATTATCAAGAGCATTGACCGGTCCTTCACCTTCAGCAGCAGTATGCTCAAAAAGCTCACCTTCCTGTATCTTTATAGTCGCTTCTGAGAAGACCTCCCCATTATCTCTTTTCTCTTCAATGACCCTGAATCCTTTTACCTGGAATGGTTCCTGAAAATGATCCAGAACCTCTCCTGCCAATAATTCAAATGATCCATCCGCAGCCTCAAACTGATATCCTTCTGCTTCCATGGTTTTGATCCTTAACAGAAGGTTTTTCACATCAGGATGTTTCTTGTCAATTCCCGGGTAGATAGAGCTGAGCTTTTCCAGCATTGTACTTGTACCAGCCTGATCCGAAACCACAAATTGACGAGCATTACCGACCGATTCAGGCGGGACATGCTCGAAAGAATGGCGTACCTTCCGGACACCATCGGCATGAGCCCCTGCTTTATGAGAAAAGGCAGCTTCTCCTACGTAAGGCAACCGTACGTTATGAATAACATTGGCAATCTCAGCAATAAAGACCGAAACGGATGTAATCATGCTTAGCTGCTGTTCAGAGAGCAGATTGAAACCCCGTTTCAATTGGAGATTTGGAATTATGGTACACAGATTTGCATTACCACATCGCTCTCCCAACCCATTGAAAGTCCCCTGCACATGGGATGCACCTGCAATAACAGCCATACAAGAGTTTGCATCTGCACATCCGGAGTCATTGTGCATGTGTACACCGATTTGTACTTTTATACTTTTTTTAACCTGATTGTACAAGCTCAGAACCTCATCAGGAAGCATTCCGCCATTGGTATCACAGAGTACAACACAATCGGTACCTGCTTGCTGTGCTATTTCCAGAGTCTGCAAAGCATAATCCGGATTTGCCTTGTATCCGTCAAAAAAGTGTTCCGCATCAAAAATGACTTCATCGAAATGTTTCTTCAGAAACATTATCGATTCGCCGATCATATTCAGATTTTCTTCATAGGAAGTACCAATCACCTTGGTGACATGCAGATCCCAGCTTTTTCCAAAGATAGTTGCTACAGGAGCCCCTGTCTTTACCAGATTTAAAAGAAAATGATCATCTGAGGCTTTAACTCCAGGACGACGTGTACTACCAAAGGCAGCTATTTTTGCCTGTAAATTAAGCGTCGCAGCTTTTCTGTAAAATTCGGTATCAACTGTGTTTGTGGAATTTGGCCATCCACCTTCAATATAATGGATACCCAGATCACTGAGTTTTTCAGCAATTCGCAACTTATCACTCAGGGATAAACTGATTCCAATCGCCTGATTACCATCTCTTAAAGTGGTATCATACAGTTTTACCGGGTGATTTTCACTTTTCATATTTATTCCTGTCAGTGTTTACACATCTGACCAATTGATGATTTCTGAATCTGGTTATGGGGTAAATTACCCCATAACAAAAAACAGTGCTATCGGGAGAGTCTGATGGAATCAGGCAACAGAGGAAGCGATCAGGTCTCCAACCTCCGTTGTACTCATCCCCATCTTCCCTGCAGCAAGACTCTTGATTTTGCCTGATGCCAATGCAGAATAGACTGCCTTGTCAATGGCGGCAGCAGCCTCATTTTCTCCCAGCATCTCAAGCATCATACCCCCGGCACATATCGCTGCAAGAGGGTTAATTATATTCTTTCCAGTGTATTTTGGAGCACTACCTCCAATAGGTTCAAACATGGATACACCTTCAGGATTAATGTTACCGCCTGCAGCAATACCCATCCCACCCTGGATCATCGCTCCCAGATCGGTAATAATATCTCCGAAGAGGTTTTCGGTAACGATTACGTCATAAAATTCAGGGCTCTTGACCATCCACATGGTGCAGGCATCAACATGATTATAATCCTGTTTAATATCAGGATAATCCTTGTCTCCTACTTCCTTATGAGTACGTACCCATAGATCACCGGCATAGGTAAGAACATTACATTTGTGAACCAGAGTAAGTGTCTTTTTCCTGTTACGTTTCCTGGCATATTCGTAAGCAAAGCGGATGCATCTTTCCACAACCGGCCTCGAATAAACCATCAATTGCGTGGCAATCTCATCTTTGGTGCCCACCATGCTGGCACCGCCCATTCCGGTATATATGCCACCGGTGTTTTCTCTTACGACCACAAAATCTATATGCTCAGGCCCTTTGTCTTTAAGGGGTGTTTCCACATTGGGATAAAGTTTTACCGGCCGTAAATTAATATACTGATCCAGTGCAAAACGCAGTTTCAGTAATATACCCAGTTCCAGAATTCCCGGTTTTACATCCGGATGTCCGATGGCGCCCAGATAGATTGCATTGAATTTTTTAAGCTCTTCGATTGCACTCTGAGGAAGAGTCTCTCCAGTACGTTTGTAACGCTCACCTCCGAAATCAAAGTTGGTAAAATTAAAATTCAATCCATACTTAGGAGCGAGTGCCTCAAGTACCTTTACACCTTCCTGCAAAACTTCCGGCCCGGTGCCATCCCCGGGCAAAAGAGCGATATTGTAGGTCTTCATCAATCTTCCTCTCTTAAGAGTAACATACTTTTATCATAACGATTCCCTTGGAGGAACCGGTAATTTACGATTGAATTTTTTCATGCGTGCTATCTTGTTAACAATATCCATATAAGCAATCGCAGATGCCTCCACTATGTCGGTGCTGGTTCCATTACCAGTGAAAACCCCCTCTGCACTGCGAGCTACAATCGATACTCTTCCCTGAGCTTCCCGTCCTTCAGTCACCGCTTCCAGATGATATTTTTCGATAGTTAATTTATAACCGACGATTCTGTCTATAGCTTTTGTGGCCGCATCGACCGCTCCGTCTCCACATGCTGCTTCCTGAAACAATTTGCCATCCACAAGAATTCTGGCTGTGGCAGTAGGCACTGTGCTTTTTCCACTTGCAACATTGAGATATTCCAAAGTAAAAACGTCTTTGAGATCATCGCTGCTTTTTGATTCCATCAGGGCAATAAGATCATCGTCATAAACTCTGCCCTTCTTGTCGGCCAGTTCCTTAAACTTGTCATAAAACTGAGAATTTTCAATCTCTTTTTCACTATATCCCAGATCCAGCAGACGGCTCCTGACCATATGACTTCCGGATCTTCCGGTAAGATTCATCCGGTTTTCTTTCAGTCCCACCGATTGCGGAGTCATAATCTCGTATGTCTTCTTTGCTTTCAACACTCCGTCCTGGTGAATCCCGGAAGAGTGTGAAAAGGCGTTGCTTCCCACAATTGCTTTGTTAGGCTGCACAGGCATATTGCAGATTTCTCTGATAAGCTTGCTGGTACGCATTATTTCTTTGGTGTTTACATCGGTCTGTACATGAAAAAGGTCTTGTCTCACCTTTAAAGCCATCACAATTTCTTCCAATGCAGCATTGCCGGCCCGTTCCCCTATACCATTTACAGTACATTCGATCTGTCTAACTCCATGAGAAACAGCGGTTAAAGAATTTGCGGTGGCCATCCCCAGATCATTATGACAATGTACCGATAAAACTGCCTTGTCAATGTTGGGAACTCTGTTAAACAATTGATCAATAATTCCCGCAAAATGCTCAGGAGTGGTATATCCGACCGTATCAGGAATATTAATAGTACTGGCCCCTGCCTCAATAGCCTGTTCAACTATACGACAGAGAAAATCCACACCGGTTCTCCCTGCATCTTCAGCCGAAAATTCCACATCATCGCAGTTGCGTCTTGCCAGACGTACATGAGTTTTCACCATCTCGATGATGTCTTCTTCACTTTTACGCAATTTCTTTTCGGTATGTATTGCCGAAGTACCAATAAAGGTATGAATACGGGGGCGCTTGGCACCCTTTAAGGCCTTTGCGCAAGTCAGGATGTCTTTTTCTATAGCCCTGGCAAGACCACAAATTATCGGTCCTTCTATTTCGCGGGCAATAGTGGAGACCGATTCAAAATCACCAGGCGAAGAAACCGGGAAACCAGCCTCTATTATATCGACATTGAGCCTTGCCAGTTGTCTGGCAATCCTCAGCTTCTGATCAACTGACAAGCTGGCAATCAAAGCCTGCTCACCATCACGTAGCGTTGTATCAAAAATCAGGATTTTGTTTTTCATAGAATCTGCTGAAAAGCACTCTCTTTCGAGAGTGCAGAATAAATCGATCAGTTTCCCTGACGTCCGGAAACACCTTTGGTGGATTTGGTAATCTCCCTGGCTTTTTCCTTTGGACGCAGGCTTCGGGCAGCCTTACCAGCAAGCCACATCTCGGAATTACCCATTTTTGAGAGTTCCTTGTCCAGCAGCTCTTTATAGTTTGACTTTCCACATGAAGTGAGCACCCGTTTTGTTTCTTTACCGCTTTTCACCGATTCATAGAGTTCTTTGAAAACCGGCAAAGTTGCCTTTTTAAACTTTGGTTTCCAGTCAAGAGCTCCCCGCTGAGCAGTTGCAGAGCAGTTTGCATACATCCAGTCCATTCCGTTTTCATCCACCAGTCTGATAAGGCTCTGAGTAAGCTCTTCAACTGTTTCGTTAAAGGCTTCAGAGGGACTGTGGCCATTTTTTCTTAAAACGTCGTACTGTGCTTCCATAATCCCTGCAAGTGCACCCATCAGTACACCACGTTCTCCGGTTAAATCACTGTAAACTTCTTTTTCGAAAGTAGTTTCAAACAGATAGCCGGAACCGACCCCAATCCCCAGAGCGATGCAGCGTTCTCTGGCTCTGCCGGTAGCATCCTGATGAACAGCAAAACTTGAGTTGATTCCTGCACCAGAGAGGAAATTACGACGTACATTCAGCCCGCTTCCCTTGGGAGCCACCAAGATCACATCCACGTCTTCCGGAGGAATAACCTTAGTCTGGTTTTTATAGACGATAGAGAAGCCGTGTGAGAAATAAAGAGCATCACCTGGTTTTAAATGTTTTTTGACGGTAGGCCAGATTGCCATCTGTGCAGCATCGGAAACCAGCATCTGAATAATAGTTGCTTTTTCAACAGCTTCTTCTATATCGAAAAGAGTCTTTCCAGGTACCCAGCCGTCCTTTACAGCGCGATCCCAGTCTTTTTTAAAAGATTTGGCCTGACCAACAATAACGTTGAAACCATTATCTTTCAGGTTAAGTCCCTGAGCAGGCCCCTGGACACCATAACCGATAATTGCAATAGTTTCTTTTTTTAGGGTTGTGCGTGCTTTAGCGAGAGAAAATTCTTTTCGCGTAATCACTTCTTCCGGTACACCGCCGAAATCGATAATTGCCATCTTTACAGGCTCCTTTTAAAAAAGTGAAACATTTATAACGCTGGAAAGTTCTTCTACACCACTGCCAAGAGCTCCCCTGAGCGCGACTATTTTCTGCTTTGTCCAATAGCGATTGTACCGGAACGTACAATTTCCTTTATGCCGTAAGGCTTTATCATGTTGATGAAATCGTTTATTATACTTCTGGTACCCATCATTTCAAAAGTAATAGAAGAAGGAGCAACAGATGCTACCTTTGCCCCGAAAATGGTTCCCAATCCCACCATTTCGTGACGATTGGAATGGTTGGAATCAATTTTCACCAATACCATCTCCCGCTCCACAACCGGTTCTCCCTGAAAGTCGATAACCTTGATCACATCGATCAGACGATTGAGCTGCTTGAAAATCTGTTCAAGAATAGTCTCTTCTCCATCGACAACTATGGTCATCCGGGAAACGGTTGGGTCGTCAGTTTCTGCCACAGTCAAACTGGAGATATTGTAGCCTCTGCTGGAGAACAACCCCGAGATCCGGGAAAGAGCTCCACTGTTATTTTCAACTAATACAGAAATCGTATGTATACCCATCATCCCTCCAGAATCTCATCAAGGGGTTTGCCCGCCGGAACCATTGGAAACACATTCTCCTCTGGCGCAACTATAAATTCCATTAATGCAGGCCCCTTCACTGCCAGCCCTTCCTTCAACACACTTGATATCTGATCCGGTTTCTCTGCCCTGAAAGCAGCAATATTATAGCTCTTAGCCAATGCCACGAAATCAGGAACATACTGCTTCTGGCATTTCTGTGTTCCAACACACTTATTACAGAGAGTACCACCCCGCAGACAGGTCGAGCTGTAACGTTTGTTATGGAAAAGCTCCTGCCACTGTCTTACCATTCCCAGATAGGAGTTATTTAAAATGACAATCTTTACCGGAATATTATTCAGGGACAAAGTGGCAAGCTCCTGAATATTCATCTGAATTGAGCCATCACCAGCTATGTCGATTACCGGTACCTGCGGATTGGCAACCGCAGCACCCATTGCAGCCGGTAAACCATATCCCATTGTGCCAAGCCCACCCGAAGTAAGCAGTGTTCTAGGCTTGTCAAACAGGTAATACTGCGCAGTCCACATCTGGTGCTGTCCCACCTCGGTGGCAATAATTGCATTTCCACCAGTTTCTCTGTAAACCGCTTCGACAACCGCCTGGGGCTTTATTATCTCAGATGAATCGGTGTAACTGAAGAGTTTCACACCTTTCCATTTCATCACCTTTTCATTCCACTGATCGGCATTTCTTGGCAGAACGATTTTATTCAATTCAACCAGTATTTTCCTGGCATCACCTACAACCGGAATGTCTACCTTTATTATCTTGGAGATTGCTGCAGGATCTATATCCATATGAATAATATCTGCCTCTGGAGCAAACTCAGCTACATAACCGGTTACCCGATCGTCAAAACGGGCACCAATAGAGATGATCAGATCACACTCCTGAATAGCATAGTTAGCTGCCTTTGCTCCATGCATCCCTGGCATACCAATAAAAAGCGGATGAGTACCGGGAAAACACCCCAGGCCCATCAAAGACGTGGTAACAGGAATATTGGTATATTCAGCGAGTTTAAGAAGCTCCTCATAAGCTCCTGAATGATTTACCCCCCCACCGGCAAAGATCACCGGTTTCTTTGCTTTTGCAATGGCTTCGGCGGCCCTCTGAATCTGGCGGATATGCCCGTTTGTATTTGGTTTGTAACTGCGCATCGAAACGGTTTCAGGATAAGAATAATCTTCTGTTACCGCTCTGGAGACATCAACTGGTATATCAACCAATACCGGTCCGGGCCTTCCGGTGCTTGCTATATGAAATGCCTGTTTTAAGATCAGGGGCAGTTCATCAATAGACTTGACTAAGAAGTTATGCTTGGTAATCGGCCGGCTGATTCCTACAACATCAGCCTCCTGAAAAGCATCAGTACCCAGAAGAGAGGTGGAAACCTGCCCGGTGATAGCAACCATAGGTATGGAATCCAGATAGGCGGTTGCGATACCTGTCATTAAATTTGTTGCACCCGGTCCGGAGGTCGCCAGACATACTCCAACTTTACCCGTAGCCCTGGCATAACCATCAGCAGCATGGGCCGCTGCCTGTTCGTGCCTTGTCAAAACAAAATCGATTTCTTTGGTGTCATACAAGACATCAAAAATAGGGATGACTACACCGCCGGGATAACCAAATATTACTTTAACCCCTTCTTTTTTTAAAGCATCTATAAGAATCTGTGCGCCTGTTAGCTTCAACATATCCTCCATGAAATAGTCCGGTGCATTTACTTATAATCCAAATCACACCGAAACAGCTGACTAAAATACGACCTTTTACCCCAACAATCAAGAATTAAGTAAGTTTAAAACACAAAAAGGCCCGTTTCCTCTGAGAGAAACGGGCCTGAAAATCTTTACTTATTCTGATCCTAAAAACCCGTTTCCCTTTGTCCCGGTACAATAATTATGACACCCGTAATCCCGGAGAGAACGGTCACTGAAAAAACTGAAGATGTCAGATCTCTTGTTTTCATAATTTCAATGTAAATATTTGCAGGAAAAAAAGCAAGAAATTCCTCTGCACCCTAATCGGACGATTTGACCAGCTCCAGCAATCCTTTAATTACCATATCCGAATCGATTGCTCTCATGCACCCTCTGTTTATCAAACAGACATTTCCGCCATGCGCATGACAAGGCCGGCAGAAAAAAGATGACTCAAACACCTTAAATGGAGGCTCCCCCTGAGGGTAAAAGCCCCAGTGGCGGGTTGTTGGGCCATAAATTATTCCGGTCCTTACGCCACAGGCCCGTGCAAGATGTGATAAACCGGTGTCATTGCCCAGTGCCAGAGAACACTTCTTCAAGAAACATCCACATTCGTAAAGAGACAGTTTTCCTGCAAGAGAAAAGCATCGATGACCTGTCAACCTTGCCATCTCCTCTGCCTTCTGCATCTCCTGAGGACCACCCAGAATACATACATCCCATCCCTTTACAAGAAAATACTTCCCCACATTTACAAACCGGTCCAGAGGCCATTCCTTGTTTTTCCATGCCGAAAAAGGTATCAGAGCAATTATAGGACGAATTATCTCACCGGTATGCATCTGTTCCCTGATGTACTCAGGCAATACTGATGATTTAAAAGTTAATCGACAGGATTGAGGTCTGGAGACATCATAGCCGATTCCACCCGCTGCAAGATATCTGACAACCACCATGTCTTTTTCAGAATATTTACCGATGCGGCCCACAAGCCTTAAAGCCCTTTTCAGATATGGTTTACGAAATGTACCCACCTTTTTCTTTTGCTTTATCTGAGCCAGAAATGCTTTGCTTCTTCGGTTATTCTGCAGATCAATCACCAGATCCCAACTTTTCTGCGACAATCCACTATCAATCGCATTTCCCTTTTTGGAAATCCCGTAAACTCTGTAAAGCCTGTGATCATCTTTGAAAAGCCCGGTATACTGTGGATCAGTAACAAAAGTTATCTCTGATCCCCTGTAACGACTCTTCAATGCTGCAAATAATGCTGACACTAAAATCACATCCCCCATTGAAGAGAATCGTACTATTAAAATTTTTTCCGGATTCGATTCAATCATTATCTTTAAACTATCCACTACCAATGGTACAATAATATTTTATATCGATGGTTACCTAAGCCTTAAGCTTCAGTCTGCAATAAATTGCATAATTCCAGTAACCAGACCAGTAAATATAGAACATTCCTTTAACCAGGGTAACGGGTATATGACCAATCTGCAGCCAGAAAACCCAAATATGCGCCACATGAAACTAAACGATCCGATCCAGAATCCATATAAACAACAGGACATCCCAATGCCTGCTCCAGGTGATAAGATCGGACCCGGTAAAGTTCAGCTATTAATAGGTGAAGGTGGAAGTGCTACCATTTATAAGGTCTGGCACGAAGGTCTTGAAGTCGTACGCGCTGTAAAAGTCTTAAAAAAATTTTCCGACAAAGAGGCTCGTGAAAGATTTCTTACTGAAGCTAAAATAATGGCCGATCTCCATCATCCTAATATAGTGGAAATCCACAATATCGGGCATATCGACCAGCAAATCCCGTTTCTTGAGATGGAATTTGTGGATGGCATTTCTATCCGAAATCTCCTTGCTCAAAGCAACCGCCTTCCCCTGGCAGTAGCCCTCTCCGTAGGCTACTTTGTCTGTCAAGCCTTGCACTATGCCCACACCAAAGACTATACACTCTACGGCAAGGTTTATCACGGACTCATCCACAGAGATATCAAACCAGACAATATCATTATTTCCAAAGATGGAATAGTAAAACTGATGGACTTCGGGATTGCACGACCCAGTGAAGTAAGCCTGCACACCGTAGGTGCCAAAATCATGGGAACTCTGGTTTATCTCAGCCCCGAACAACTCAATGGCAAACCCCTTGATCACAGAAGTGATATCTTTTCACTGGGTACCGTTCTCTACGAAATGTTGTGCGGTGCTCGCTGTTTCCCACAAAAAACCCTTACCGAACTGGTACAGAAAAAAACCAGAGGGCAGTATAAACCTTTAGATTCCTATGACCTGCCATTTCCTAAGGAACTTGTCAGTTGCATCGATAAAAGCATGGCACTTGAACCTCACGAACGCTATAACAACATCGCAGATTTTGGACATGAGCTCTTCGCCATTCTTCGAAAAGTTTCCGACAGAGCACCTCAGGACCTGATTTGCCGCTATATGAGCAACCCCCTGAGCATTCCAGCATGGAAACCTCCCAAAAAGATCTCTGCCAAACTACTGATCTCTGCAGGTGGGATAGTTCTGGCAGCCGCTGCAATGTTAATAATGATGCTGATGAAATAGAAAGAAATGAAAGCCACTTAGTACTGGAAGATTACTCAAGGAGAGAGGGAAACAGAATACTGGCAGGATTTATATGCACTCCCTTATGAATCACTTCGTAATGAAGATGTATTCCGGTGCTTAATCCCGACATCCCCATCTTTCCAATTACCTGACCCTTTTTCACCCTTTTACCCTTGCTTACCAGGGCCTGTCCTACATGAGCATAAACCGTCTGAAACCCACTCTTATGCTCCAGCGTTATCTTCACTCCCCAGACCGGATGATTCTCCAGACGGCTAACCACCCCCGAAGCTGCAGCAATAATTGGAACCCCTTCAGGAGCAACCAAATCGATACCCAGATGCCGCTTCACTTTTGATGTAAAAGGATCGATGGAAGATCCATAGCCACGGGAGATCACAAAAGAATCTTCCATCGGATATATTACAGGTATGTTTTCCAGAAGATAATTACTATTAATATTGTCATAAAAAGACTCAAAGAGCTTTTCCCGGTTTTCAACAAACCGCAACAGTTCATCAGTACTCATCTTCTGAAAATCGATTCCCTGTTCGAGCTCTGCTGATTCCTCACCGGTGCCACTAAACTGGGCTGCAATCTTCTGCTTTGCCTCCAGACGGGCTACCTGATCTTTAAGATTATTTAAAAGCCTCAGGGTGGATATGATTTTTCTTAACAGGGCATTATTCTGTTCTGTTAAATTATTCTTCTGATTGGTTTCCACCACGTTCAATGTGAAATTGTTAAATGGAATGAAATAACCTAAAAAACCCAATAGTATAAGGACTAAAAAAGAGATCAATACTGACAGACGGATCCTGATCGTTTTTACAGGTATTCCACGCGGCGGCACTATGAGAATCGTTCTTTTTTTCATTTAGTGATTCTGCTCTAACTCCTTACGGCCCCAAAAAAGAATTCACCGGTTCAGTCAGAAAATACACTCCGGCTTCGCTCAGTAACCATATCCAATCTCATCCACAGCAATCAGGCCAGATTTTTAGACAAACCATATCTGAAAAGAACATACAATGAGCGAAGCCAAAGCACACGATTATCTGTTAAATTCCGTTAATATCGTCTTCCTCATCGGTTTTTGAGTTTTTGGAACTTTCTCCTACCTCTTTAATTTTCTTTGCAATCTCTATCAGTTCCTCACGCAAAGCAGCAATGTTTTCTACCGCTTTTTTAATGGTCAAATCCTGTGCAATATCTGCTCCTTTCCCATCCTCAAAAAGATCGAAAACCCTTTCTCCGATATCACCATAATTACGCTCGATTTTGCGCTTGGTAGCCATCTCCTCTACCTTTAATTTCCCCAATTTTGTATACTCCTCGATTTTTTCCATAGAAAGAGCAGCACCTTCACGAACTCCTTTTTTCAGCTTCTCCCACATATTATCCATAGATCCTCCCGGTAAAAAAGTGTTATTGCAAGACAAAAACATTAATTAAAAAATGATTTCAGCGATAATAAAAATCAGTCTTTTTTAACATAAATCCAAATCTAAACTCAATATCAGTGCCAATAATCCTCCTTCCCTTCCATTACTTGGAACCATAACTGCAAAAATGCTATTTTTTGACCATGTCTGATTCAGAATCCCTTCGCTGCTTTCTTTTAAACTACACCAGCCGTGACATTGCAAACCACTTTGAAATTTCTCTGTATGCAGTGGCCGAAAACCAGACTCCTGTAAAGATTCTTATCGATAATTTCCGTCCCATGTTTTTTGTTCCCCGAACTACAGTTCCAAATCTTACTATTAAAGCAACAGAACGAAAAGTACTTCCTTTAAAGGCTATGGATGGAACAGAGGTTGACTGCCTTTATTTCAGCACATATTCGGACTTTCTGCAGACAAAAGATCTTCTTCAAAAAAACGGCATCATTCTTTATGAATCGGATATCAACCCGGTGGAACGTTTCTTAATGGAAAGATTTGTGGCTGGCGGGTTTGAAGCTTCCGGTACAATCAGCAGCCATAATGGAACGTTCTTTCTTCATAATCCTCACATCAGAGGCACAGATGTCAATCCATCGCTGCAGGTGTTGTCTTTTGATATCGAAACCAATACAGAAACCGGACAAATCTACAGCATCGCCTGCTGTGGTAAAGACGAGGCGGTCTTTATCATTGGAAACGAAGAGTCTACCGGGCCGGTAACCTTCTGCTCAAATGAAAAAGAACTGATTCAGCGTTTTTTCCAGCATTTAAATGATCAGAACCCAGATATTCTGATCGGATGGAACGTGATCAATTTTGACCTTCAGAAGATTTTTCAGCGTTGTACACTATTAAACATTCCTTTTAACCCGGGAAAGGACTTTGGTTCACGAATTATTCAAAACCGCACCGGTACCGATCTTCTGGTACGAATCCCCGGAAGAATTGTCATGGATGTGCCCACCATGCTCAGAGCCAACTATTTTACCTTCGAGGAATATTCCCTCAACTTTGTAGCTTCAGCGATGCTTAACAAGACGAAACTGATTGAAAAAAGCGGTGAAGAGAAAATTGCAGAGATAAACCGCCTTTTCAAAGAGGATAAACTTGCTCTGGCGCAGTATAATCTGGAGGACGCCAGATTGACACTGGAGGTATTCAACAAAGCCGGTATTCTTCCCAATGCAGTCGAAAGATCAAAACGATCCGGCCTTCTCCTTGACAGGACAGGTGGAAGCGTGGCTGCATTCGATCATCTTTACCTGCCCCGCCTGCACCGGCTTGGATTTGTAGCTGCCAATGCAGCAGATATCCCCGCTCCCACCAGCCCTCTGCCCGGCGGTTATGTACTTGAACCAGTCCCAGGAATCTATGACAATGTTCTGGTCCTTGATTTCAGAAGCCTTTACCCATCGATAATCCTTACATTTAAGATCGACCCACTGGGTTTCCATGTAAGCTCAAAAAACCGAATCAAAACTCCTGCGGGCACCACTTTTTCCAGCGAAACCTCAATACTACCCGGAATTATAGAACAGCTTCTCCAGGCACGCGCCAAGGCCAAAAAAGATAAAAACCATTACCTGTCACAGGCTATAAAGATTTTGATGAACAGTTTCTATGGTGTGTTAGGAGCACAGGGATGCCGTTTTTTCTCCTCCGAACTGGCAACCACTATTACCAGAACCGGTCAATATATTCTCAAAGAAACCATAAAGCATATTCACTCGACTACCCCCTACCGGGTCATCTATGGCGATACCGATTCCCTCTTTATACTGCTTGGCCCTGGTAAAGAAAATGAAGCAAATGACATAGGGAAAACATTATCCGAACAGATAACCACCTGGCTTGCCAGATATCTGGAAGACACATTCGGGGTGACATCCGCACTCAACCTGGAATTTGAGACCCATTTCCATCACTTCCTGATGCCCTCGGTTAGAGGAGGAACTTATGGAAGCAAAAAGCACTATTGCGGAAGTATCCTGGAAAATGGTGAGATGAAGTTAGTCTTCAAAGGTATGGAATCTGTACGATCAGACTGGACCGATCTGGCAAAAGATTTCCAAAATGAACTGATAAGACGGGTCTTTTGTGGGCTGCCGGTTCATGACTACGTCAACGATACGGTAAACAAGGTAAAAAAAGGGATCTTTGATAATCAACTGATCTATAAGAAACGGTTGCGTAAAAACCTCAATGACTATACTGTCAATGTTCCACCCCATGCACAGGCCGCCCGTCTCCTAAAAACACCTGCACACATAATCCGTTATTATATCACCACCAGCGGCCCTCAACCACTTGAAAATCTCTCCTCCCCCATTGACTATGATCATTATATCGACTGTCAGCTCAAACCGGTCGCTGATTCGATTCTGGAGTTTGTCGGCACCAGTTTTGACAACATTATCTCCGGCCAACAGGACCTCTTTGGCCCCTAGGTCCAACAGTCACATAAATCCCATAGCC
>JAAYPC010000104.1 GCA_012519985.1 Fibrobacter sp. | reverse complement strand
CCTTCAACCAGTACCGTAAACAAGCCGGTAATCGAACCTTTATCCGATGTCCCGGCCCTTTCCAGAAACTGCGGAAGCATGGAAAAAACCGAAGGAGTAAATCCTCTGGTAGCTGGTGGTTCACCTATGGCCAGACCGATCTCCCTCTGAGCCAGTGCAAGTCTGGTAACCGAATCTACCATAAACAGCACATCATTTCCCTGATCACGAAAATATTCTGCAATCGAAGCAGCTACCATGGCCCCTTTTAACCTGATCAGTGCGGGTTGATCGGAAGTAGCTACCACCACCACCGAACGTTTGATCCCTTCTTCTCCAAGATCCCGTTCAATAAACTCCCTTACTTCTCTTCCCCGCTCCCCTATCAAAGCTATAACCGAAACATCTGAACAGCAGTTTCTGGCCATCATTCCCATCAGCACACTTTTTCCCACACCACTTCCGGCAAAGATGCCCATTCTCTGCCCCTTGCCAATGGTGATAAGTGAATCTACTGTTCTGATACCGGTTTCAAATGGTTCCGAAATTCTTTTACGAGTAAGAGGGTTGGGAATAGAGGAAAAGATGGATCTTACCGTATTTACATTCAGTGTGCCTTTACCGTCAATGGGATTGCCTAAACCGTCAAGTACCCGTCCCATCATCTGAGGTCCTACTCCGATCATTAAAGGTCGTTTTGTACCTACTACCGTGAGTCCCGGGTGAATTCCCTCCACCGGTCCCAGCGGCATAAGAAGTGTACGGTCCTTTTTGAATCCCACCACCTCCGCTTTACCAGCCACAACTCCGTTTCTCTCAATGATACAGACATCACCTACCGAAGCATAAGGGCCAGTAGACTCAATTGTTAATCCGATCAGTTCCGCAACTTTACCATGGACTCTTATGGGTTCAGCACTGGATATGGCTTGTAAATATGAACGAAATCTTCCTGTTGATTCCATAACTGCCCTAATCCCGGTCTGCAAGATGGCTGTCGGTCCACATCTTTTCGACCAGTTCCGCTATTTCATCCATCTGTATCCCTAATCTGGCATCAACAGTTCCACTATTGGACTCGATAATACAGCCTCCCTTGCTTACACGCTCATCCGGCTCAATAATGACATCCTTTAATTTCTCAGTAACCGGTTCCCAGAAGTCCCTTTTATCATTGAGGATCTTCAGATCATCCGGGGCAACCCGAATTACCAGTTTTTCCCGTTCTGCTATATAAGAAAGAGCTTTTCTGGCCACATTCAGGATAATATCCTGATTGGTTGAGATTTCTGAAGCAATAATCTTTCTGCTTATTTCCAGACACAATTTCAGAATGATATGTTCACTGTGGCTGAAGATTTCCCGTTTAGAACCTTCAATGCTTTTTAGAAAGGTGGCAACATCTTGCTGAATTTCCCCGATATTTTTCTTGTAAACAGATGCAGCCTCCGCTTTACCTTTTTCTTCTCCAAGTTTGAAACCTTCGGTTTTGCCCAGTTTAAAAGCGTCATCGACAGCTTTTTTGGCATTTTCCTTCTCTTTTTTTAAACGAATTTCGAATTGAATGATCTGCTTTTCCAGCTCAATAATTCTTTTTTCCTCTTCACTCAGAACCTTGTTTTTTCTTTCAGGACTGTCAAATTCTTCAAACTGAGCTTTCTTCAATGGAAAGTCATTCATATCCTCTATTTTTTTACGGATTATTCTTTTTAACCCAACAGTAGCAGGATCTTTGGCTTTCAAAAGCTTGTCAATAAGGGAGGCAGTGTTTTCCGAAGAAGAAGATGGGCTGCTCATATTCCGGGAAATCCTATCAGACGACAATGTCGTCTTCTCCACCGCGTCCACTTATGATAATTTCGCCATCCTCTTCCAGACGGCGCACCACATCCACGATTCTCTGCTGCACTTCTTCCACATCCTTCAGACGGATTGGTCCCATATACTCCATATCCTCCCGGATCATCTCTGCAGCTCTGGATGACATATTGCGGAAAAATTTCTCCTGCAGTTCCTCTGAAGCACCTTTGAGAGCAATTGACAAATCTTTGGTGTCCACTTCCTTGAGCACCCGCTGCATCGAGCGGTCGTCCAGAAGCAGAACATCCTCGAACACAAACATAAGATTCTTAATCTCAGTAGCCAATTCCGGATTCTCTCTTTCCAGATTACCCAGAATATTCTTCTCAGCTCCACGATCCACACTGTTTAGCATCTCTGCTACCGCTTTCACACCACCTATCTCAGAAACATCACCGCCAAACAGTGATTTGATCTGACTTACCAGAACCTCTTCCACCTGATCCAGTGTTTCCGGAGATATACTTTCCATAGTAGCAATGCGGGTAGCAACATCTACCTGAAGTTCCTGAGGCAAAGCAGAAACAATAGGTGCAGCATTTTTGGGCTCCATGTGAGCCAGCAGTAAAGCAATTGTCTGTGGATGTTCCTTCTGAATGAAATTCACGATCTGCTTTGGATCCACATTCTCCAACAGATTAAAACCGGTAGTACGGATAGTCTGCTGGACTTTTTCCAATATTTCCTTGGCTTTACGGGGTCCCAATGCAGTCTCCAGTATCTCTCGTGCATACTCGAGTCCGCCCTGGGTGACGTATTGATGCGCAATAGCCAGATTGTGAAACTCTTCCAGAACCGCTTCACGCACCTGGGGAGACACATTCTGAAGACGGGCGATTTCAGTTGACAATCGCTCCACATCAGTTTCGTCAAGATTTTTGAATATCTGTGAAGATGCATCAGAGCCAAGCGCCACCATCACTATAGCTGCTTTTGTTGGCCCGGAAAGCCCTGAAGTATCTGATAGGCGAGGCTTTGCATTACCCTTATCATAATCTTCACGGTAAAAACCGGTCTTTTCCTTATCTTTTTTTACAGGAGTTGCCATATTTTTTCCAGACAAATCACCAGATGCAAAAGTTATTGATATATGTAGTCAAAACAACCATCGGCAATTAGGATTATATCTTTTCTGGCACCCTATTTCAATACACTTATTGAAGCTACTAAGGTATTAGCCCCCTAATCCCCCATAGGGGGACTTTAAGATACCGTAATGATACTGTGAGTTTTAATTCAGGGAGTATTTCCGTTCCGTTTCTTAGTCCCCCTTTGGGGGATTAGTGGGCTCATTTTTTCTTCTTGCCAGAAGCTACATTTTCGGAGAGCCACAGACGAATGATTGCTGCAATATTTACCGGTTCCTCCCTGGTCAGCATCTCCACTCTCTCAAGTATTTCAGAACTTCTCTTCAGATCTTCCGGAACCTCTTCCACTACCGGTTCTTCAAAGCCCAACTTTTCCAGTGCCGGTATCGGCGGATTCATAGCTTCTGCAACAGTCTTGGTCAGATATCTCAGGAAGAGGAGGAAACCTGCTGCAATAAAGAAAGCAAGAACATATTTGGCGATCTGCATATATTTATCCCACTGTTCCCTTTTCTGTATCTCCAACTGTTCCCCTCTTAAAAGTTCATTGTCAAATTTAATTGAAGAAACAGTGATCTGATCTCCTCTGGTAAGATCATATCCCACAGCATTTTTCACCAGATCTTCTATATTCTGCATTTCCTCTGCTGTTCTGGCTACAAATACAGGTTTCTTGTCACTTCCGATCTCATATCTGCCATCAACTGCCACCGATATGGTGATCCGTTTAATGTTACCCACTTCCTGAACGATTCTTTGTACCGTCTTGTCAATTTCATAATTTGTCAGGGAACGTTCCTTCTGGTTATCTCCATCAGGTGCATTCTTTACAGTTTCGTCAATACGCTCCTCCGAACGGATCACTCTGCTTTCCGGATCATATTTTTCCATGGTCTTTTCGACTTTGTCGAAATCCAGATCACAGGCAATTTTCACATAAGCCTTTGAAGGCCCCAGGATATTAGTAAGGATCTGGTTTGATTTATTTTCCAGATACTTTTCCACAGTCTGCTGAAGTTCCATATTTCGTGAGCTGGCAAGAGCCAGATCATCATCTCCAAAAGGATTGTTAAGCAATTTACCATTGAAATCGACCACAGAGATGTTCTGCGGCTTCAATCCATCGACACTCGATGAAACCAGATTGGTAATACCACGTATCTGTTCTTTGCCAAGTTGACGGCCAGGAACGCATTTTATTACCACCGAAGCCTTAGCGTCCTTTTGTGCATCAAGAAATATGGTAGGCTCGGGAATTACGATGTGAACACGGGCGCTCTTTACTTCCTCCAACCCCTCAATAGTTCTCTGAAGTTCACCTTCAAGAGCGCGTCTGGCATTTATCTTCTGTACATAATCGGTCATTCCCAGGTTGGTTTTATCAAAAAGCTCATACCCCCAACCGGTACTTCCAGGCAAACCCTCCCTGGCAAGATTCATCCGGATTTCATAAAGATGCTTTGCCTCGACCAGCACAGTCCTGCCATTATTCTCCAGCTTGTATTTGTAATTAGCCTTCTGCAAGGCTTCGGTAACATCTGCCGCTCTCTCCACTTCCAGATCAGAATAAAGTACCTTGAAACCAGCTTCCTTTTTCCCGCCGGTCTGAGACCACATCAGAAGCCCGATCATCCCTAGTAAAGTAAAAGCTACCAGAGATACGGTGATGATTTTCTGCTGCAAAGACAGTTTCTGCCAGATAGCAGACAACTGGGCAATTAACTGTTTAAAAAACTCTGACATGATCCTCTCCTTAAGATATATCGCAGTATCGGCAGATTATCCGCTTAAAGTCTGATGCGCATAATCTCCTGATAGGCATCCATTACCTTGTTTCTGATCTCCATCATCATGTTGAATGCCACACTGGCTTCCTCAACACTGCTCATCACCTGGTGAACATCGGTAATCTCACCCGAAACCATCTTCTGAATCGACTGATCGGCCTTCTGCTGCATCTCATTGACATCACTAAGAAAATTATTCAACGTGTCTTTAAAAGATGGTCCTGACTTGTCCGCCTTTACACCCTGTCCCTTCTGAATGCTCCCACCACCCGAAACAGGACCGACCGAGTTTATTTCATTCATCATACCTTCTCCTAAATACTTAAATCCGATTGTGCAACGCGCTTATCAAAAAAAAGTGTATCACTCTTACGCATAAGCGTCAAATTTTCCTCCCAGAATCACCCTTTTTACATCCGGTTTACTCATATTATAAGAGGCCCCGTTTAATATCAGTGGTAACCGGGTTGCCTTTGCCGATTCCTTCTTTGAGGTAGAAACCGAAGTTGATGAGTGAGCCAAGCCTGAATTTCGTACCCGCGCTTCCTGGGTTAACTTCATAAACTGAGCCCATGCATCATCTCTGGATATTCCATTTGTATTCACCTTATCTTACTCCTATAACGAAAGTGCCTGCTGGTACATACCTTTCATTGCATTGAAAGCAGTCACATTTGCCTCATACGCCCTGGTAGCAGCAATCATATCGGTCATCTCTTCAATGATGTTTATATTAGGCATTGCCACATATCCCTTCTCATCCGCATCAGGATGCGCAGGATCGTAAACCATTCTTGGTGGGCGACTGTCCTCACGAATCTCTGCCACATTTACCCCATTACCAAAAAATCGCTCGTCACGGGGAAAATTCTCAGGCGGAATTTTCAGATGATTTTCCTGAGTGCTGCTGCCTGCAAGAGCCACCTCTTTATTTAATAACCTGATATCCCTGCGGTCACTGTCAGCGGTAAAAACCACAAACTTTCGGCGGTAGGGCCCACCAGTATCGGTACGGGTAGTCTCTGCATTGGCCAGATTCGATGAGATGGCGTTCTGCCTGATCCTCTGAGCACGCATTCCCGAAGCACTGATTTCCAAACCTGAAAGTACACCTGAAAGTGCCATTTCTTACCTCTCTTTATGGTTAGCTTTGTATCGATTTTCCTTGAATTGCTGCATTCAATTTCTTAAAGATTCCCTGCCCAAAACGTATGGCATAGTTATAAGTAAGTTGAGTTTCTGCAAGCTTTGCCATCTCCATATCGATATCTACATTATTAACCCCGCTGGGTAGAGTCGGATCATAGGGATGATATGCAGTCGGATTTACCTGGCTCAGGTTTTTACGGCCGATATCCATGTGTTTATTATTGGTGACAGTACCCTGAAGCCTGGACTTATCCAGGGCCTCACGAAGCTGCTCTTCGAATTTAACCTCTACCCTGCGGTATCCGGGGGTGTTAACATTTGCGATATTGTTTGAGATGACATTGGCACGGAGCATGGCAGCATCCATGGCACGGTTAATCACAGGAAGATTAGTTTTTTTAAATAGTGCGTCAGACAGCATGCTATTCTCCCACGTTTTCATCATTATCAGTCGCCAATTAACGGTTCCGATTATATGCAACCATCATGCCACAGGTTCCAATAATTGTATGGCTAAGAGGAGGATTCGAATTTTTTCTATAACACAATGTTTTTAGCCCAGTTACAAAAGTCAGCAGATTTTAGGATTTTAAATCCGGTATCTTTGTGGATGAGTGAGAACCCTGGAGCAGTGGAGTTTTTTTCCTGTGAGGGGGGTAAATTTTTCTGCATAGATGAAAAAGAAACTTGTTTGCTTCGGTTTCACAAAACGCCTCGATTTCTGGTCCTGTCTTAATTTCGTTATATAAATAAGATGATCGGTCGTTATTTGCCCTGAATAATGACAGACCGCCTTTCACACCGATACTGATATCCGAATAAGCATTTACAGCCAGGAAAAGAGAGATTGCGATGAGTTTTGTTTTCATGAAGCTTTCCTTCGAAGAAGTTTTATCAGGTTTGCAATTGTTTTGATTAAATAAGCTATGGACAAAGCGATAATTAATTGTAAATTAAATTTCAGGTAGTGTACGATCAAGCTTGTCTTCCTGGCTTTATGCCTCTTTTAATTAAGGTTCTGGTACAAACTATTTTTGAATTTTTCAGCGGAATTCTTATATTTATCGAGCAACTCCTTTATAGTTTTTCTTTTTTTCCAACTCTCTTGTGGTATTTTCGTTAAGCAGCAATTCATTCTGATATCTTTTCAAAACCGTTCTGATCGAATTTGCTCGGAGGAAAATTCAGGTACTTAAACTTTTAATGAATACCGTACCTGATCTTTTGCATCGATTGGCAGATCAATGCATTGTTGTATGCAGAGGTTGCTCTTAGATAAGTTATTGGGGTT
>JAAYPC010000103.1 GCA_012519985.1 Fibrobacter sp. | reverse complement strand
TTCCTGCTCAATCACTTTTCGCAGATCCCTTTCAATTTTCTCTCTTTTCAACCGTTCTTCCTCACGAAATACATCTGCTATCGTTTTCATATATGCCTCACCACCACTATGCTCTCTTGCTACTATATCCCAGAACCGATCGGTCAATCCCTTGTTTATCACCGAAACAATGTAGAGTAACACCACCTTTAGGTAATCGTAGTCACTATTTTGAGCCTTTTGTACCTTTTCCGATATCCTGATAATTTGTGGCAATGCACTCAAAACTTCCGGCCCTCTGCTATATTTGAGTGCCAACAGAAGAACCTTGAGTTTGCTATCTTCCAATTGTTCCAGTTCAATAAACCATAAATCCAATATAAAAAAGCTAAAATCCGGAATGACCTTCTCGGTGCCCTCTATAATTGCGATATTAGTCTTTATACTATTGTCGAAATTACAAGGCCTGTTGCAGTGACATTAGGCTTCTGAGCCCTGAAAGGGCGAACTATCTTAGCACCTGTGCAACGCCCGGTGCAGGGCGACGCCCGATCTGGATTCCTCGTTTAGGTATTTTTCCAAATTACATCTGATTCGATATTGTTTTGATATTACTCTCTATTTTTTTCCTATTTGATATTTCATCCTGGTATTAAGTTCCGCATCAGGCTGAAAGTAAAATTATTTTTACCCTGTAATAGAATAATCGTATAATAATAACTCAATAAGGAGAGCACACTGGCAGTTTGTTTATCATGTAACGATCTTCATGTCTCCTTTCATCTTCCGGATTACCAATCCAGAGCAGTAAGAGGGGTTTCATTTGAGATCCAGCAGAAATCTACTCTGGGGATCGTGGGTGAATCCGGATGCGGTAAAACCATGACTGCGCTGTCACTGATGCGGCTTATCCCTTCACCGCCAGCCATAATCGAAAAAGGAGAAATAATCTTCGAAGAGCGGGACCTCCTCAAATTGACCGAAAAAGAGATGCGTCAGGTCAGAGGGGGCAAAATCTCCATGATTTTTCAGGACCCCATGACCTCACTGAACCCTGTTTTCACCTGTGGTTATCAGATCAAAGAAATACTTCTTCAGCATCGTATCTGTGCCCCAAAGGATGCTGATAAACTGATCTCCAAAACTCTTTTAGAAGTAGGTATAACCGACCCAAACCGGATCGTTTCCAACTACCCGCATCAGTTGAGCGGTGGCATGCGCCAGCGAGTGATGATTGCTATGGCTCTGGCATGTTCTCCCAGATTACTGATCGCTGATGAGCCTACAACAGCACTGGATGTCACCGTGCAGGCAAGAATACTGGACCTGCTACACCACCTTCAGGAAAACAAATCGATGAGTATGGTTCTTATCACTCATAACCTGGGTATTGTGGGTGATATCGCTCATGATGTTCTGGTTATGTACGCCGGAGAGGTGATGGAGAAAGCACCAACAGGGGTTCTTTTTAAAGAACCTGCTCACCCATACACTCAAAGTCTCCTTGAAACCATACCGCAAATCGGCAATAAAAAGAAACGTCTGACAGTAATTCCAGGAGAAGTCCCAACTCTCAGGAACATACCCGGTGGATGTCCGTTTCATCCCAGATGTAAATTCGCCACCAGCCGTTGCAAAAATGAGCATCCTGGCATCTATTCCTTAAGTGACAACCACCAGGTAAGGTGTTTTTTGTATGACAAATAATCAGTTATCAGTTGAAAACCCAATCGTAACTATCGAGGATCTGAAAGTTTACTTTCCTGTACGCCGGGGAGTTTTCAGCAAAGAAGTGGGACAGGTAAAGGCAGTTGACGGAGTTTCGATTCAGATAAAAAAAGGCGAGATATTCGCGCTGGTGGGAGAATCCGGATGCGGCAAGACCACAACCGCTCATGCAGTACTTGGATTAGTGGAAAAAACCTCTGGCAGAGTCACCTTGGCAATTGGAAAGCACAAGGACAAACCGGTGCAATGGAATGAGCTTTCCACCTATGATCGACGTGACTTACGCAAACTGGTTCAGGTGGTTTTCCAGGATCCCTTCAGCTCTTTAAATCCACGCATGACCGTAAAGGAGATCCTTGAGGAGCCCCTGAATATTCATCGGTTATATGCAAAACAGAAAAGGAACGACTTTATTCGCGAGATGATAAGCAAGGTAGGTTTGTCCGCTGAATATCTTAACCGTTATCCGCATGAATTTTCAGGTGGACAGCGGCAGAGAATCGGTATTGCCAGAGCCCTGGCCACAAGCCCTGAACTTGTCATTGCGGATGAACCGGTGAGTGCTCTTGATGTCTCAATCCAGGCACAAATAATCAATCTTCTTCAAGATCTAAAAAACGCTTACAATCAGACACTGCTTTTCATATCACACGATCTTGCACTGGTACGTCATCTCGCCGATAGACTGGCAGTCATGTATCTGGGCAAAATCGTTGAAAGTGGAACCGAATCACAACTGTTCGATTCACCAATGCACCCCTACACCAAACTGCTTTTAGATAGTGTTCCTTTACCCGGAATTGGGAGAAAAACCAAAGGAAGCTTTAACCGTGATGAACGGGAGATTACGCCTGTAGAAAAGGGATGTTCATTTTATCCCCGCTGCCCCAGAAAAAAACAGGAGTGCATGGAAAATGTTCCGCTACTTATGGATAAAGGAGAAGAGCACCTGGTTTCGTGTTTTAATCCGCACTGAGTTTTCAATAAACCGAAAAGGACACTCCAAAAATATTTGGCTTTACAGAGAAACGGTTATTAAAGGCAACATATATATTAAAGCCTTTAAAATCCCATAGCATTGTATACAGTGTCCCACAAATATAGGTTGAAGCATCATTTATCAGAGTCTCTATAGTATCTCTACGGCATTTCTTCGATTCAGTTAATATGTTGTAAAAGTATGGACTTCCAGCAGTTGCTTTAATCAGAGTATATATTATGGTATCAACTGATTTGTGGATAGTGTCTTTGCTGCCAATTCCAACAAGTGTTATAACATCTTTGCTCTTTTTTTCTTTCAGGCTTTTATTCAATGGTGTTACACAAACGTATAATTCACTCTCCTCCAGATGTATCGAATCAATAACCAATGTTAAACTGCAACTGGTAACAGTATCTCCGGGGTTTGTGAGTACATAATTATTATCAACACGCATCAACGCCTGAGGTGAATCTGCTGCTGGACCGACTCCGGGAGGAATACCGGCCCGATCAATATACTGATAAGCGACAAATGAAACCTCTCTTCCCTTAATCTCTACGGTTTTAGTTATATGAATCTTATTCCCAAAAGATTCTAATACTGTAGCAAATAGAATTAATAAAATCAGGTTTCTCATCATTTACATTTCGGTAATAATTTTCTTGTTTTCCCATCTTTTTGTGTGGTTACAATGAGAGAGGATTTCTGTTATAATTAAAATTCCTAAAAACAGTATCTTCACCGAAAGTTGTCAATGCTATAAGCAACTGTTGTCTGAGTACAGTATCATTGTCTGCATGCAAAAATGAATGATTGGGAAGTGCTATTAAAAAAGCCAGGAGTAACAATTTCTGAATTCGGAAGATCGGATACATCTCATCATTCTTCATAATACTTTATATTTATAGGGACTCAAACAATAGTCACGATTCTCATCTTTTACTTTTTGGTAAAATTATTCTTGCTTTTCCATCTTTTTGTTTGATTAAAATGAGAGAAGATTTCTTTTCTATTTCCGGAAAAGTAGTTACTGAACGCACTTTCCTTCCATTAAGCATAAATTGATCACTGGATAGTGCCCATTTTTTGAATACTTTATTTCCTGAAAAAAGGTTTTCAGAATGGAACAATCCGGTTCTTTTGTCGTAAGCATAAAATACCACGATGTCTGATTCCAGTGCAGGATATCTGGCTGGAAATCCACGATAATAGCCATATGTGTACTCATCTACAAATAGTAACCCACCAATGGTGCTGCTTCTCCATCTGATGCATCTATCTAAGGAATCGTAATCCCAATACCAGGTTGTTATAATTTTCCCTTCATCATCCAGATACTGTGTTGAATCAGCTCTTACTAATATAAAGTTTTCTGGTGCCAACGGATTATTTTCAGGAAGATCAACACTTCTAAGCCGGCCGAAATAAATGATCCTCCCCGTTTGCTCTTCCGGTGATGAAACAAATTTTTTTGTAAATTTTATCTGGTTATCGGATTCCCATGTATAATCGACAAAATTAATAAGCTCAGATCTAAATTCTCTTAATGTTCTGATTTTCCCAGTTGAATCGAATTCTGCATGATACGTTGCCCTGGTATCTGTCCTGGGAGTATCTATAATAGTATGCAAATGACCATTGCTGTAATAATTAAAATCCCTGAAAACTGTATCTGCACCATAAATAGTCAATGCTACAAGCAATTGCTGTTTGATTACAGTGTCATTTCCTGCAGACAAATCTGAATGTATGGAAAGTACTGCAAAAAAAGCTAAGAGCAGTAATTTCTGATTTCGGAAAATTAAATACATCTTATCGTTCTGCATATATACTCCATATCAGTAGTGCCTGGTTAATTATACAAACATAAGATTACATAAGATGCAGGGTACGCAAAGAAACTCCAAATCACAAGCACCAAATCCTAAATAAATTATAATAACCAATTATTTAAAACCCAAACAAGAAAAGAGCAGAAATGGAGGTCCCTATCCTGTTTCGAATTTCGAATTTTCCTATTCCTGTTTCTGTTTAGGATTTGGTTTTTGTAATTTGGAATTTATTTGGAATTTTATTTTTGTGATTTGCTGCTTTCTATGTACAAATCAAATAAATCAACAGGGTTCCAAGTCCCCACCCTTTTAACTTTCTGGTTTCATACTAAACCTGACCTAAGTGCAATTACTTCGATCAGATTTAGTATTAAAAACATTACAGCTACAATTAAGTATAATTATTGGTATCTGGTTAATCCTGATTTTTTTAGATCATTCTACATCAGGACAGATAAGTGCAAATGGATTACCAGATTCTGTAACCGTTCCCGGAACTATATATGTTTCTCCCAGTCCAATGGTAAGTCCATCATACCTAATGTTCCTCCAATCGTTATGGTTCCCAATCAGTACAGTTGTAATTCCGTTTCTATTCAAATCACAGGAGATACCGACTTCATCATTTCTTCCATTCCAGTTATAATCAATGGGTCCGGCACAATCATTTATGATAAAACCATTAATGTCGGTACTATATCCATCCAGATCAGCATCGCTACCTGTTCCTTCTACAATATCCAGACCGATGTTTTCATTTAAATTATTTTCATCCAAGTCTTTAATATTAAAACGGGAATAGTCCAACCGGTTTCCATCCCTGTGAGGAACGTGTGAAAACTGAAAACTGTAGTTCATAATACTTAGGAAGTTTGGTTTGAAATGTTCATGATCGGCTCCACCATGACGCAGATTCAGATTATGCCCCAGCTCATGCATAAATGTTCCTGAAAACTTAGCCCGGTCACTATTAATGTGGGCAAGTGTAACTACAAAATCAGATCCCGGTATTCCTCTGGACATTCCGGATGAAGAGCTACTATTATATGTCCATCCCACGATACAATAGTGATGCGTTTTCTGCCTGGCCTCATCAAAGTTATCCTTCTTAATGATATCGAATTCATCCCAAACCGGATTCAAATTTTCATCGAATGGAACCGCATTGCTTATTTCAACATGCAGATTGATGCCGGTAGTACCATCAGGATTATCGACATCTGCAGCAGCAAAAGCCTGAATTACATCATTAATAGCATCAGACGATGGCCGCTGATTACGAGTTTCGTCCTGCATCCAGTCAACTTCCACAAAAACGTCTTTGTGTACAGGACTGGCGCCCATTGCAGGTAAATCTACATCGATAACACCATCATTGTCATGATCATAACCAGCAATCTCCCATTGATCCAACAACCCATCTCCATCGGTATCTATATTTATACCGTTAAGTACAGCATCTGCATCGATACGAACCGATTTGCCATGCAGTGCACCATTGAGTATAGTTCTGCTCACCATACTCAGATGAGCATTAGGTACATCAAAAATACCGGTAATTCTGGAATCGGTATTAATCTGGAAATCAGCAGTCTGAGTAGAATTTACACGTACAAGCCATGGATATTCATTACCATGCATATTAAACACAACTCTTGATTCTATTTTCATGTTATGTGAGATGTTAAGAATGACAGGGGATACCGATGTTATATTGAAATTTATCGATACATCCGGTTCAATAATAAATTCTCTGAAAGTATACACCCCACTTGCCAGACTCAAAGATGAGCGACTGCGAACTATTACGTTACGATAATTTCCGGGAGGTAATACCACTGTGCTCCCATTCTGCACGGTAATATCTTCTGTACCTGCTGTGAAGGGTCCAATAGCCGGTATTGATGGGACACTGATGGAATGACTTGCTAATTCATTACCACTGACAACAGCTCCAGCCTGCTTGATAATAGGGCCACCAGAAATTGCATTAACCACTCTTGAATTTGATCTTAAAACAATATGTGATCCGGCTTCAACATTGTGATTCACCTTCGCAGAAGAACCGATAACGACCGATCCCTGTGACCCTACCCTTCCATCCAATATCTGAGCCCTGTCACCTATTTCGGTACCGGTTCTTGAAAGGACTGTATAATAATCACTCTGGCTCTGGGCAAACGACGTTGAACAAACAGCAGCTAACAGTAAACATACTCTTTTTAAGTTCATATTTACTCCTTTATAATGACAATCAATTAGTAACATCCATATTCTTCATTACCGATGCATGAATCTGATCTGCAATTCTATACTGCCATGATAACCCCCTTTTCAGAATGAGACATTCTGTTTTCTGTACAAAAAACAAGACAACGAAACATCTGCGAAAACGGTTAATGTCTCATTTGCCTGATATCCTTAAAATTAACGCCATGAGTAATACTATATCGCAAATCGATTTGAGAAAGCTTCAACTGATCGTCTTGAAGATAATCACGATTACAAATTCAGTTTCGTCTACAAGGGTAAATCCAATACATCAGGCAATATAAAGCTCTGATCTGATATAATTCCAGATACTTTTTAGTTACATTTCATTTCAGTTCACAATTACACATTGTTCCTTGGTAACTACTCAGGAAACTGATGACAAAAAGCAGCATAATAATATCAAATCGGGAAAAATAGGAGTTAGTATCAAAACACAGTAGTATCCGGTTAATTAACAAACATAAGATTGCACAAGAAGTAGGCAGGTAAATAATTTCCGAAAAACACAGGCAACATATCCTGAACAAATCCCAATAACTAATTATTAAAAATCAAAACAATAAAAGAACAGATAGAGGTCCCTATCCTGTTTCGAATTTCAAATTTTCCTATTCCTGTTTCTGTTTAGAATTGATCAGATATTATTTCTGATTCTTTTTCCGATTGTTTCTGATTTCTTACCAGTCATTTGTTTCAATTCTTGAACAGCTACGTTTCCTATAGCATTTGTTGTAAATTCTTATACGGGTTGGCAGAAAAAATTCAAATACAGAAAATTGGTTAAACAAGGATGGAGATGGAAGGAATTTCGCCACCCAGGATACTACTAAAAGCAGATTTTGGATAATAAAAGATGATAATCGGATAAAAGCGGGACAGAAATATTTTGGGCTTGCGGGCCAAATGATAGTAATATTATATTCTTGGTTCTTTTTGGGGTGTCGTCCAATGGCAGGACTCTGGATTCTGGCTCCAGCTATCGAGGTTCGAATCCTTGCACCCCAGCCATAAAGGAAATCACAGGTTTCTGATCTTTGATTTTAGAATTAAGGAAAAAAACGGATTTTTTATCAAAAAATCCGATTTCTTCAAATCTAAAATCAAAAATCTTAAATTTCAAATTACTCTGGCGCTATCGTCTAGTGGCCCAGGACGGGTGGTTCTCAGCCATCAAACCGGGGTTCGATTCCCCGTAGCGCTA
>JAAYPC010000102.1 GCA_012519985.1 Fibrobacter sp. | reverse complement strand
GGAGTAAAATTCCCGGTGACAATAATTGCATCAACTGCCCAGATGGGCGACAGCATAATTGACACTTTGAACAATGAGTTTAATATCGATTTGCCCAGTGGAATTGCTGCATACAAGACAAATGATCCTAACGATACAGTACGTATCAGCAGTTCTGCTCTGGTCAAAGGGAAAGCAAAAATTTGGATTAAGTCCACCACCGGGGTGCAGAAAAATAAGCAAATTACTATTACCAGTAAAAACGATAACTTTATCATTGCCAATACAAGAAAGGGAATCAATTTTGACCCTTGCGGACCGATAATTGAGAAAGCTGCCTACTTTGCCGATAATGGTGATGGCCAGGTTGACCGATTGGAAATGTGGTACAAGGAGGAATTGGAAGCCACCGAAATACCTGATTCACTTAAACTTTACTGGCCGGATGAACAACCTGGTTTCCTGAGAACGGTCAAGAAATCCGATATCACTTTGGATGAAAAGAATGCAAAGCATATCATTGTTAAAATAGACCCGAAATTTGCTAAGCAGATAACCTTTACCAATAAAAGCAGGCTTGGCACCAGTTACTGGAATGATCCAAATCTGCCAGATGCCTCTACAGAAGTCAATAAATTCTCTATTGAAGACAGTGTTGGGCCTGTGCTTACCTATGCCGAGTTAGTGGAAAAGTTAAAAGGCGGTGATGACACCATATTTATCAGATTCTCAGAGAATGTGCATACTGAACATATAGAAGGTATCACTCTTACCCTGGTCAAAAAGGACGGAAAAAAACACGACATGAAGGTTCTTAGTGCACGTCGCCTTGGTGATACCACTAATACCATAAAAATCGTTGTAGAGGACTTAAAGGAGAATTCTCCCACAATCGGAGATTCTCTGAAGATTCTTCATAACGGAACTATTGTCGATCTGTATAATAACAGGGCTCATCCTGATAACCGACCGGTACCATTAAAGCTCAAGCAGGTTCCGCCAAATGCGAAAAAAGCCTATTATATAGACAGTGATGGTGATGGTATCGTGGACTCTGTCTATGTTAAACTGGACAAATTTATCAAAAAGAAGAACATATCTGCTACTTGCGTATGGGAAAAAGACAATAATTCCACAGATACTCTGGATGGCGACAACATGTCTCATAACTCTAAAGACAGCAGTATGATCGGTATTAATGTGAAAGGGAAATTCCATACCAATGAGGTCAGGACTTCTGGTACAATGTTGTTGTATTTAAGCTTTTCAGAATTTGAAAATTCAACTCAGAAAATTTCAGTGGATGACAGTGCTGCACCGGTTATAATTAAAGCAGTGCTTATTCCGGGTTCTTACATCGAAAGTGATGATAGTTACGCTTTTGACACTTTGAGGGTTACCTTCTCGGAAGAGACTCAATATCCAGTGTCTGTGGCTAAACCTTTCTACCTGTATCGGGGTAATGTTCAATACACAATTGATCTGCAGGGTGCCCCAAAAACCATTCCTAATGGTTTTCAGTTTGTTCGAGCAAATAAAGATACTATAGAGAAGATCAGATACCCGGAAAATGGCGACTCTATACACATTAATGTTAATGCCATTGAAGGTAGTATATCTCCCTTTAGTGATGGTGCCAATTATCAGAAAAAACCCGGTAACCGTAAAGTGGCCCTGGAAGTTAAACCTGGGGATACTGAGGTACTTATAAAGGCCGGTCCTAATCCCTTCGTCAGAGACATACAGGGTGTAACCTTTTTTATCAAACCACGGGCAAAAATGGTTGAGAATGTGGAAGCAGTATCAACAGTCATTGTTTATGATCAGATGGGTAACAAAATATGGTCAGGTACAGATTCCACCAAAAACTTTGAAGATCGTAAAATTAGAATTAAATGGGATGGTCAAAATCTGAAAAAAAGAAAAGTCGGTAAGGGTACCTATCTGGCTAGAGTGAGAACCGAATACGGCGAAATAAATGAACCTAAGAAAGTGAACGTTGTTAATATCCCGATTGGGGTCAAAGAGAATAATTAAGCAATAGCTCCAAAGGTCTTCACTGACAGCTATGGTTGTCGGAGAAGATCTTTAATTTTATAATTCACCCGGGAATCAACAATTGAACGCCTGCACCAAAAATGATTACTTTATATACACTGAAGCTTAATAGAAAAATGTGTGATCGAAGGAGTAATTCTATATGAATTCGAAATTGTTAAAAATGGTGTTATT
>JAAYPC010000012.1 GCA_012519985.1 Fibrobacter sp. | reverse complement strand
ATAAATGTCTGAACTATGATTCATTTGATTTCTATGATTTATTTGATCAAAAAACATTCTTAATCATGGCCATCATCCTAATCATATTAATCACAGTTCAAGACTTTATAATGAAAAGAAACAGAATATGGCTTGGACTGTCTATCTTATTATTCTTTATCTCTTTGGGTATTCTTTTTTTGCGTGATGGAATGAGATCTGGAGCTGCGAATGAAGAGCAAAAAATTATATACCTGCGGCAAGGCTATTAAGCAGCCCCAAAGGGGCGAGATATGCTAGCCCAGGCTGTCAGGGCCTGGGCGGGCGGGATATGTTTCCTTGGAGAACGATTATCCTTTATTTCTTAACCTTGCCGAATACAATCTCATGAACCACATTATATGGTTTTGATCTGAAACAGGCATCCGGCAGTTTTGTTATTTTCAGTACGTATGGTATTACATATTCCATGACCTGATCGTTAAGTGTAGATTGAACCACCTGGATATTCAGATTCCTGCCGTCAGGCATAGAGACAAATTCAAGTCTTATCTTACCTTTCAAACCTGGTCTGAAAAATAACCGGTCATAGTAAACCATTTTAAAATATCTGTCCAGAGAATCAGCTTCGAACTCTATTTTACGAAGAGGGACCTTTTTATCTGCTATGTTAATTACAGTATCCAGAGAATTCCATTCTGGTATTTCTACAGAAAACGACAGAGAATAAACAAGAGAATCAATTTTATCCTTTATTTCACTATCAAATTCGGAAATATCCAAACTCGGTAATCTGTAAAAAAGGTTTAGGAAGGGGTAAGTGCGTTTCCTTGAATAGCCTTTAAAATATCTGGAAGAGGAATGTTCAGGAAAGCGGTAAAAACAATACGATGCCCAGTCTTTCAGGACTGCCTTTGAAGAAGAATCCGAGTCTGAAAGCGGTGAAATGTGCATGCTGCTGTCTTTTGCAAACTCAAACATGGATATACCACCTGGATGTGTTCTAAAAGTATGATAATTACTCCAGATAATCTTGCCGGTTGATAGCTCTGTCAGAATAACGTATGTAAGGTAATAGCTGGCTTTTGTAACATATCCAAAATAGGTTCCGCCACTGAGCATTCCGGTTAAGGCTAATTGGCCAAGTGCCAGCATACCCATAGCCAATGGGTTAACTAATGCCGCCTGATGAAAAATGAACAGAGCGTAATTACTGTTTGTGAGATCTGAAATGGTTTCCAGATCGGATTTTAAATCTGTACATGATGGAAGACTACACTCACCAGAGTATTCGAAAAAAGTTACCGCAGCGTAAGCTTTTCTACTTATGTTTTTAACCGCATTCACCTGCTTTGCAGTTAACACGTTTGGAAAAAAATATGGAAGAACCGCAGAATCTATGTCATTTGAGTTCAGAGGTTTAAGAGGTACGGGCAGGAAGGTATCCATGAACGAACCCATCAGAAATGGCTTTATTGTTTTTATGGAATAACCTTTTTCTGTGAGTGCCCTGGAGGCTCCCTCTAAAATAAGTGAATCGAGGAAAAGGGATGCTTTTGCACTATAAAAATCATTTTTTGTATCAATACCTACCAATGCATCGCTGAAAACAGCGATAGTATCAATACTGCTGCGAATAGATCCAAAATCAGGACTGATTCGTATGAAATGTTTCGTACATGATAAAAACAAAATGGAAAGCGTTAAAAGAATAGTTTTGCGGGTAAATAACAATCATCAATCCTTTATTTAATTTTGAGATCTGCGAAAACTTAAGATACTAGGGTGAATACTGTCAGGCAAGGGTAATGTTGTGAAGTCATACAAATACCCCTTAAAATGGTGAAAAGATTGGGGCTGGAGAGAGAATGTGTCCAGAATATTTATGTAATGGTGTTATAATTTCTGAAATAGATTGGGCAGCAATTGGGGAAACTCTTAATCTGATTTCCATTTCAGCCATGAGAGAGTCTATTCGTGAAGGAATGGAAACCACCTTATCCGAATGCGAAAAAAGAAGTTAGAGCTGCCAGTTGCAGATGGGGCGACAGTCCCCACTCTTATAAAATTCAGAAGAGATACCTGATTTCTAAATTTTGCCTTTGTTTTTCATTATTTACTGAAGAGGTGAGCCAATTCCGATAATTTACCAAAAATATCTCAGAATTCCAATCCCAAAAACCAATCCTGCAATTGTATATGGCAGCCATGGTAATTTGGTATCAAGATAATCATACCTGTTTTTTCCGGTTAAAGCATCAGAGATTAGTAATACTCCGTAAAACAGCACACTGGCTCCTGCGATCCACCAGGCTGGGTGATTGGCAGTTGCCTGACTGAATGCTCCGGTGCTTGCAGATGCAAAGGCTCTGGTCAGACCACAGAACGGACATTCGATTCCGGTTAAAGTGCGAAAACCACAGAATGATATTTTGGATGAACCAAACAGTAATAGAAACAGACGGGCTCCCGGGAAAAGTAATAACAGTGTTAAAGCAATAATCAATCGCCAGATTCTGATATTTTTTAGAGCCATCTGCTGAAATCTGTAGAATCAATAGGAAGATTGTTGATATTCTGTGCTGTCCAGGCTGCAGCTTTTGCATTGAGTGGACTTTTTATATTATAGCTCTGGTATGCAATCATTTCAGCAATGCGGATTAACAATTGATCCAAAGATTCGCCTGCAGCCCAGTGATCACCGATACATATTTTCTGATGATCAATATTGGGATGAAATACCGGAGTCAACATTCTGCAGAAAGGTGGCCTTCTTGGATAATCCAATGGCAGAAAGAGTTCAGTACTATGAATATCTACTGTACTAATTAAACCATCTGGTTCCAGGCGTATACTCTTTATTTTCAGTTCCAATATGTATTTCTCAGGTGGAGATCCTTCCATATCGATAATTTTTATGTTGGGATGTTTGCCATTGAACAATTCATGTACCCTTTTGTAATCAGCAATAAGTCGTCGGATTCGTGGAGTCATCAGTTTCCTTATTAATGAAGTAGTGAATATATACAAGTCAGTAGGACAACCAGCAATATCTGAGTAGTGCCGGCAATAATACCTGTTATGATCAGTGTTTTAAAAAATGAAGGCAGCAGAGCTAGGGTCTTTTTATTTTTTTTGTACCAAAGACATGACGCAACAATGCCAAATGGAGCGGAAAAGACAATAATACTTGTGGTAAAGAGAAAAATTAAAGTTCTTTTGATAGCTGGAAGTTTTTTTCTTAACCTCTCCTGAGTTTCATATTCATGGCTTTCTATTGGCCATTCTGATTTGAAACGTGCACCACAATAGCGGCATCTTAAAGCAGCAGCAAGAATCTCCTTGCCACAATTGGGACATACCTTCTCCTCTTTTCCCCAGAATGATTGTGGAATCTCAGCTTCATTGCGCTTTTTCACTACAGGAGCCATTTTGCACCCAAATTGTGAACAACCTCCGTTTTCCTCCCAGCACTCAAGATGATAAACGTTTCCGCACTGGGGACAAACTGTACAGGTTTGATGATGAAAACAATCAGAATGGCAATAAAGACAATGTCCAGAGTACTGGTACTGAATATGATCCATTATTGCCTCTGCCGTTTTTCAAATACAAAACAGGTTTTTCCAAGGGTAATTTTATCACCATGGCGCAATCGCGCACGCTCTACCTGCATAGTATTTACTTTTGTAGGATTGATTTTATCTTTGTTTTCAATTTCAATTTCATCTCCGACAGAATAAATCACTGCATGTACAGGAGCAACATCTGAATCATTAAACAGATAAATGTCAGATGATGGAGATGAACCGACTGTCATCCGGTCCTTGAAAAGCAGAAATTCTTTACCCGCAATTGCCCCCTCAATCATCCGGAACCATGCATCTCTCGAAAGCAGTTCAACAACACCGATCATGACTCCAACAGCAATCCCGATTACCATAAATCCTATTAATCTGCTCAATGAAGCATCAGGAACATCACTCGGAAAAATAAGCATATCGATTGGATCGAAGAGCAGGCCACCAATCATTCCTCCAAGAACACCTCCGAGAAAGCCATAGAGTAATAACCGCTTTGATCGCAATGCAATACCCTGTCCCAGTCCCATGGCCATACCTGCAACAGCCCAGGCAATAGTTCTTCCTACAATCTGGAGAACAAATCCAAATGTTGAATATTTATCTGCAGTAAAATCATATTCCAAAGAAGCAAAATGATTGAATGGCGAATAGAGCAGTCCGGAAAGGATATTGGATATAAATCCACCCACAAATCCGACTACAAAACCAATAACTCCTCCAATTAGAGCTCTTCGTGGGTGCCGACAAACTATACCATCGATTGCACCTATAAAAAGGCCAATTAAACCAGCAATCAGCGGGATCAAAAGAAGCGATGCTACAATTGAGCGATTCTTCCGTTGGTCCAGTGGAAGAAAAACTTTTTCGGGCGTTTTTTTTGATGGAGAAAGGATAATGTATTCTGCAAAAGCAAAAGATGATAAACCACTTTTATGATAGGAGACATAAATTCCTACTTCACATCCTGCAAATAATTTTGAGGCCTCAAGCAGCGGCGCTTTTTTTTCGTCAGTCCTGATCTTGGTAACTGCAGAAATCCATATAGTATCACCTCTTAAAACGACAAAATGGGTACAAGGTTCTGACAGTATAAGTGTATCGTTTTCCAGTTTGAAAATTCTGGGAGGGTCATCCAGCCGCTCTACAACCTCTAAATCTCCCTGTATATAAAAGGCATCCTCAAAAAATGGTTCCAGCATATACCAGGCAGTAAATGCTCCAATACACCCCATAAGACCGAAAAGAAACCAGCTTCGTAAATACCAGTGTCTGATGCTTCGTTTTACAGAACTGTCACCTTTCATACTTTTATAACGTTGCACCAGGTCATCCACATGCGGTCCGGTCAGTTCTTCGCGTGTCAATTTGATCAGGTTTTTATGATTTAATTCTGTCATTTGCGTAAGCCCCTTTGGTATGATGTCATTTGTCTTTTTAACATAGAACAATATGCTCACAGGATGCTGTTTTTATCTGTTATTCAGTTCTCGAAATCAAATTGCACAAATCATTTTTCTTTCTTTTTTGCCGAAAATGGTTTTGTAAAAAAAACAGTGAAACGGGTCCAGAAGCCTTCTTTTTTATGCTCTGTCTGAATCTGATTTAATATTTCTTCCCGTAATTTTCTTTCAATAAATGCGATCTCTTTTTCTTGCAAATCGACCTGTTTGGCAAGTACTTGTGGAGGAATATTCCATTTGACAACATTAATCCCGACTAATGCTGTGTCTTCACCGATTTTTACCGGAAGAGGTACATACTGTAACAACTCAGGAGGTTGCATATACTTATTTGAATTAAAAATTGTATAACCAATGCAGAGGGACAATACTGTTCCAATAACCAGCACCAGAATTAAAATGATTCGATTATTTGAACGACTCTGAAAATCGAGAGCCTGAAGAATCTGGTTCACACGCAGTTCTAACGAATTCAGATATTGCTTATAATAATCACCACTCACAGTATTGTTCTCAGCCTGAGATAAACTATGTGAGTGGGGGATAAACAGATTTTTCTCTTTCCCTTCTATCCAGAAACGATCAATATAGACTGGTTTGTCTGATCCATTTATGCAAATTGCTGCATCTCCCCCAAGAGGATCGATCACCAGTGCGAATTGTGTTGAAAGTGAGAAGAAGTTTTTCTGAATAAAAAGATCCATATCGGAAAAAGTAACCCCAAATCCAGGATGCGAATGATACCATCCGACAATGCGTTTATTTCTGAAATCCCTGTCGAGCCGTTCATGAATAATGTTCCATGTATCTTGTGTAAAAGTTACATGAGCATTGCCCTGCTGCGCTGCCGAACCTTCAATAATGTGTTGTACATGGACAAAGGAACCATTCTCATCCTCACAGAAATCTCCCACCAGTACACCACACACTTCTATGTCAAAAAACTTGTGTACATGTTCCGTTATTTCAGAGTAAACTTTTTTATCAAAAGCAATTCGAAGCTGGACAATTGTTTCTTTAGGTCCGGGAAATTCTTTTCTGACCTTTTTTTCATTATCGGTCCAACTTTCTGTTCTATTTTTGGATTCCTGAACTGTGCTTTCAGAGGACAAGGATTGATCTGGAGTACGCTGAGGTTTCGAGATGCCCTGTTTTTTTCTGTTTCGCTTCATCCTTTAATCCTTATTATGGTTATGGAAGAATCGCATCACCGGATATTTCTATCCCGATATAGTTATCATTGTACCGCGCCCAAAGAATATCCCATAGCGGTAATCCAACTTCTGATAAAGTCATAGAGAGCATTGAGCTATTCTTTGTGATTGTATGGAAAAAAAACGGTATTCTCTCTGTATGGCATTTCGGACAAGGGATAATGGCGGATGATACAGATTCAAGAGGTAGGAATACCTCTGAAGAATTTCCACATTTTGGACAAGTCAGCTTTCCTAACATCTCTCTTTCAATATCGAGTGCATCACATCCTCCAAGATACTGTTTAGCAGACCTCCACACTTCTTCGAGGGTTGAGTTCTTGGATAACTCTTCAGTTTTTTTTACTTTCAAAGGATTTTCATGGTGCAAACAGTTTGGATTTAT
>JAAYPC010000101.1 GCA_012519985.1 Fibrobacter sp. | reverse complement strand
GAGATACTGCTATAGTGGAACCTGAGAATTGGCCCGCATTAATCGATAAACCAGATTTATTAAGCAGAACTGTTTTTCCTGTTGCCGAAGCCAATTTAAGGTTTCTTACCCTGGTACCACTCTCTATAAGAATGTCACCACCATCGGGCACAGCTTTGAACATCAGATAATCCTGGGAATTAACATTTATAATTGTGTCCTCCACCTCTATGCCATCCTGGGTTACCCTAGAGGTAGCGGTCCACCATTCAGGAAGAGGACATCGAATAGAGAGCGGATAATTATAAATTGAATCCGGAAGATTATCGGTGAGTTTTACCTTAATTTGATTTGGCTCGGATGATTCTACAGTTAAAGATGCAGCATCTCTCTCTTTTATGTAACGGGCTACATTGCCAAAAGTTTCACACCAGATTTTATCCCGGTTTCGATCCAGATAATTCAGATGCTCTTTCATTGCATTCAGATTTGTAACCGCCCAGCTATGGCCATCGCTGCCGATTCCATGATGACAGTAAACTCCCCATCCATTTTTATTTGCTGCCTCATCAGCAAAAGAATTCAAACCATTTACATCATTGGGGCAACCGCTACAGGTACCAAACATTTTCGAGTCGATTTGGGCAAAGTTTTGCGGCGTTTTGGGGTTAACATTGGGGGTACAGTTTCTTCCGGCAATATAGGTTTGCAGAACCTGAGCATTACCAGGGGTTTGGCAGTTGGGGTATGCTATAGAAACGCACATCTCTCCCGGAACTTTGCTTTTAATGGCGTTTTGTGATGGTTTCAATCCATCGGCATTACTGTTATGTTGATTGTTATGACTGGCGATCTCATGACCTTTGGCGAAAGCAGCTTTCAGAGAGTTCCAGTTATCATCATTACATGAACTGGGCAATACAAATAGTGTCATGTGAAAGCCTTTTTCATCGAAAGCGGCTTGTCCTGAAGAGACCTGCTGATCAGTCGAAGATGTCGGATAATCATCAAAGGTGTGAGATATGGCTCCTTTGCAGAAATTTCCCCAGGTCCCAATTTCAAATGGCGCCTCCACCGCTGCAGAAGAAGAGAAGATTAGCGCCGAAGACATTAAAACTGCCGCCGAATTAATCACTTTTTTTCCCATGTATCGCTCCCATGTTGATTTCGTGATGTTCCTTGAATTGCATGTATCATAATATAATAAGAAGAAAATAAACATTCTTGGAATTCTAACAGTCATTTTTATTATTGGTCATCACTAAAAGAGGAGATTAAATGTACGCATTTTATGTACGAATCGATTTTAGATATAAAATTTGGGATTTTTATGAAAGATGAAGAATTTGTGCGAATTTTAGATAACGTTATAATATCAAATAGGAAAAAAATAGGAATTAATATCAAAACAATATCTAATCAGAAGTAATCTGAATAGAATATCTAAACGGAAGAACCGAAAAAGTTAAAACTGCTTAATGGGCTTATCTGCCTTAAGATTTTAATACCTGAGCAGAACTTGGATTTTAAGAGAGAGAGCGATAAAGGAGAGTTGATTCAGGATTTTCCAGTATCACTCTCCCTCAACCATCTCACTTAACGGCGAACTCTCCCAGAGACTGCAGATACGCCAGGGGTAGACCGATATCAAACCTTCTTCCCTGCACCAGATAACCCATAAATCCCTCCTCAAGCCGCAATCTGTCCAGACATGAGGTTAGCTGAAATTCGCCTTTTTCGCGGATATTGCTGGTTATGTTTTCCTCCAGAAAATCGAAAATACGGGGAGAAAGTACATACTGGCCAAAGACGGTGCAATACTGGTCATCGGGCATATTTTCCATTCGCAGATGTTCGGCAGCATAGACCGCATCCGGTTTTTCGGCAAATTCGGTAATAGCCATAACCGACTGTTCCTCTACCCAGGTACCGGTGACTGTTCCGAAATGGCGAATAAGTTCAGCGGGTGTAAGCTTAAGTCCGACAACACTGCGGCCGTATTTTTCATAGATATCTAACAGTTGGCGTGCACAGGAGGTATCGGTGTCGGAAGCATACAGATGATCACCGAGCATGAGCAGAAATGGTTCATTACCTACCCACTGTTTTGCGCAATATACAGCATCTCCAAATCCATTCTGGCTTTGCTGTTCAATAAAGGTGATCTTATGACCTATTTCAATGATATAGTCAGATATCTTCTGAGCTTCTTTGGAAAGTTTGGCGAAATGCTCAACTGGTGGTGGTGTATGGAAAAAATCCTCAAAAAGCTCCCGATCCCCTTTTTGTACAATTACACAGATCTCTTCAATGTCACCACTGAGTGCTTCTTCCACTATCGCCTGAATGACCGGTTTAGCGATTCCATCTTTATCAATAATCGGAAACAGCTCTTTTTTTACGGCCTTAGTTGCAGGAAAGAGTCGCGTGCCAAAGCCGGCAGCCGGAATAACCGCTTTACGCACTTTCTTGGCCGATGACAAGACCAGGCTGAGACATTGCATGTGAAGTTCGGATTCGATGATTTTAATCACCTTTTCCTGTGTCTGGCGATCCTTTACCAGAAGCTGTGCGGTCCCGTCACCCTGTGATCCTACACCTTTACCTCCCAGAATATGGGGCTGTATCGAAGGCCAGGACAGAAGCTTGTGAAGTACCGGTGAAGTGAGCTGAGAGGGACACACCGGCATGCATGCCTTGTCAAATTCTGCCTGAGATTGGGTCATCAGTTTGCCAAGAGTAACTGCATCTCCCTTTTTTATTGCTTCGACTGCACGTCTGGTGATGGATGCACTGATTTTGCCCAGATAGTCCTGGACAGCACGCTGCATATCATTATCTGCGAAAGGATAGCATTTATTGAGTTTGCTGAGAATCTCCTTAGTGTCTTTTCCTGCACAAAGGTCAATAATCACGAAATAAAAATCTCCCCCTACGGCTACTTCCTCCACGTCAACCCGATCACCATCAAAAGTCATCAGTATCGGGCGGTCTCCATAGGCACATCCCTGATCCATGCGGCCGCAACGTGATGGAGTGGTTATTTCACCAAGATATGCAAACTCCATCTCTCCCCGGATAGTCATTTTAAGGTCATAGATGCGATTGAATGCGCGAGCTACCAGTACTGTGGTAGCAGCACTGGAAGAGAGGCCTTTTTTTACCGGCAAATCGGTCCTGTAATTATTTATTTCCAGTCCATGCACCCTGTAATGAGTAAGCACCTGATAAGCCACGCCTGCCACATAGCTGAAGATTCCACCTTTCTGAGCCTCTTCAAGAAGAGCCTCACGGTTCATAGGGATTTCAAATACCTGATCGGTCAGTGTCGTTTTGAATATTAATTTCGAAGGATGAGCTTTAATTTCGGCATAAAGCCCCTGATTGGTTCCGGTGATAAGAGTATAACCTTTTTCCAATGCACCATTTATCCGGCGATAACCGCCAGCCCAATCGGTATGCTCACCAAAAAGGCAGATTCGTCCGGGAACAAAGATTTTCATGGTCTGAAGTCTCTCTATTATAGTTGAAAATGATAAATTGAGAAAATAAACAAAAGTAGAGGCAGTGGCCATTAGAAAGATTGCAGTGTGCCATGCAGGGATGTATAATTGCATTGACACTCATTAGAATGCCATTTATCTTTTAAATTGTCATAAAGAAACAGCTTTCAATAATCGTCTTCACCAGAATAAAGGGGCCTTGTATGAGAGAATCATCATCTTTTAAATGCAACTTTTTACTTGTAATGACTTTTTTAGTTTTTTCAGGCACTCAATCCAGAACATGTGGCCAGACTGGTCTTTGGGGTGGAGAGTTTGCTCATCATGCGGAATTGTTGAAGGATTTCGATTACAAATGGGCAGTATCACAGAAATGGGATGAAGTCACAGAAGAGTGGAAAGACACGTTATCGGTCGCTTACACCATCCCTGGTGCAAACGGAAAAATTGCCGAAACATTTACTCGAAGCTATGATTCTTCTATGGGTGATACGCGTGAAGTAATCACTTACGATGAAAAGACAATGAGCTCGATCATTTATATGAAAGATCCTGTCAGTGGTGAATTCCGAAAAGAACCGTATTCTTCGGTAAAAAACTGGTATTCCGGAGACTGCCTGGTGAAAAATGAAATGATGTTTGACTTCTCTGCAATTGAATTGTTTGGTAATGCAATATATTACTCAGAAACAGGATACAGACTCGAAAATCAGAAGATTATTGCAGATTCCACATTTTTTAAATTCAGTGAAATAACAGAAGAGTTAAGTATGTTAGGCTATAAACCGGAAAATACTGACTGGACATTGTTCAGCAGAAATGAATATCTCTATATTGGGAGCAGCATTGTGACACTTAACTATATCAGGGATAGAAATTCTTCTTCGTTTGTTATCAGCGGCAAGGATTCAATTGTCAAAACCGATGATAAAATATCGGAGATTCATAGCTTTACCAATGAAGAAGGAAAATGGATAACCACTTCAACCTTAAAATTTCTCTACGATGGCAATCGTGTTACCCAGTCGATCAGTCAATATAGAGAATTTGATAAATTGATAAACTTGGAACGCACTCAGTATTTCCACACACCTTATCCTTTCTCAGACATTAAGCATCCCATTTCTTACCACAATACAAACCGGATCAATGCCTTTGTGTCAGAAAAAAACGGTTTATGTACTGTCAATTTTTCCCTGAACCAGCCATCGAATGTTTCCATCTATCTGACCGATCTTAAAGGAAGAAAGCTGGGAAATGGTGTAAAACAGAGAGTTATGCCTGGTTCTTCCTCCCTTCCGCTATCGGTTTCATCACCGGGAAAATACCTGTGTCACATTATAAGCGGTCAGGACCGGACCGTTGTTCCTTTTACAAAAATAAAGTAGAATATGTACTGTGATTTTAGCTAAAAAGGCAGATTAATGAAAACTTTTTATTTTACAGCAACCGGAAACTGCCTTTATGCAGCAAAGCAAATTGGTGGGACAATTATTTCCATTCCCAGGGTATTAAAGCAGGGGATTACCTCCTTCGAGGATGAAAAAATAGCGATAGTTGTCCCCTGTTACTATTTTGGAACACCCAGGATAGTACAGAAGTTCCTTCAGACTGTCAGGCTGAAAGCTCCTTATATAGCTGCAGTTATGAGTTATGGAAATTTCATGGCTGCAGGTATCCATGATTTAGGCAAGCATGCAGAAAGAAATGGCATTGCTTTGAGCTATTCAAAATCAATCCTGATGACAGATAATTATCTGCCGCTTTTCAGAGTTGAGGATCAGCTCAAACTGGAAACATCGAAAAAGATTCCGGAAAACCTTGGTAAGATAGCTGATGATATTAAAAATTCCAGCAAGATGATCGAAAAGATCTCTGCCCCGAGCAAAATCTTCAGTTCCATATTCCAGTTTTTTTACAGAAAATCCTGGGGTAAAAAAGACCGGAATTTCTGGATTGATGAGAACTGTAATGGATGTAAGATTTGCGAGCAGGTCTGCCCCGTAGATAATATAAAAGTTGAGAAAAAGCCGATTTATCATCATGACTGTGAAGAATGCCTGGGCTGTATCCATCTATGCCCGCAAAACGCCATCCATTTGAAGAAAGAACGGGGATCTGGCAGGTTCAGAAACAGCAATGTGACTGTTAAGGAGATAATCGATTCCAATACAGGAGTGCCCGGTTAAATTTAGTAATGCACAGAAAGACCCATCGTGTAAACAGTATTCGCAATTCGTGTAATCAGGATATGCTTTCGTGCAATCAGGAAATGCAATTCGTGTAATCGGGAAATGCAATCGTGTAAAAAGGAAGTGCTTTCGTGTAATCGGGAAATGTAATCGTGTAAGCTGGAAGTGCTTTCGTGTAATCGAGAAATGTAATCGTGTAAGCTGGAAGTGCTTTCGTGTAATCGAGAAATGTAATCGTGTAAGCTGGAAATGCTTTCGTGCAAACGGGAAATGCTTTCGTGTAAGCTGGAAGATCCATCGTGTAAACCGAAAGACTCATCGTGCAAATAAGAAGTGCTATCGTATAAACAGGGAAGGCCATCGTATAACCAGAAAAGGCCAATATGTAAACAGAAAAGGTTATCGTGTTAACGTGAAGAGCCATCGGGAAAAGGAAATAAAAACCCTGGTTGGGTTAATTCAAAGAATTTAACGGGAAATTTTGTAGAATAGATATTGTCCGATTTTTGAAAGAAAAAGAAGCAGAGAAACTGCTTACTCAAAGAATTCAACCAACTTCAATCCTGCAAAAAATGCCAGAGTTGCACCAAACAAAGTTCCTATGAGGTAAAATGAGGCTAAAAAATATTCTTTTTCTTTATAATACAGCCCTAACTCAAATATTAAAGAAGAAAGGGTGGTAAACCCCCCACATACTCCAGTAGCCAGGAAGAGTTTGGTTTCATTTGAAAAAAGCGGAATGTTCACTGATAATCCGGTCACGATTCCAATCAAAAAACAACCCGCAATGTTAGAAATCATGGTCCCAAATGGGATCATGCTAAAATCCTGAAATACAATAATCATCAGATAACGCAGTATTGAACCAATAAAGCCACCGGTTCCTACCAGAATAAATGGTAAGAGAAGTTTCATCATAAATCCTAAATCTTAAAATTCGAAAATCCGAAACCCTAAATCCGTACTCCTAAAAACTAATATCCCAAATCTAAAATTCTTTACTTGGTTCGTTATACTTTTTTTTTGACTTTGTTACTTATTCTATCGTATTTTATACACTTGCCGTCTGGAATCAGTCCGGGCAGGAATCCTTCCTCTCAGTTGCAGGTTAGCAGAAAATTAACCCCGGATGGCCAAAAAATATAATATTTAAGGGCGTTTAGCTCAGATGGTTAGAGTACTACCTTGACATGGTAGGGGTCACTGGTTCGAGTCCAGTAACGCCCAATTTTAAGTAATGCCTCTCTTCCTGATCCTTAAATTGTTCTTTAAAAGAGAAAAAAGGATGGAAGGTGGCTTATTGTATTTATATGGAGAAATCCGATTTAGGAAATATGAAAGATAAGCAGTTATGAAAATAATATTACCGGATGGTAACATCAAAGAGATGCCTGAAGGCAGTTCTGCGATGGATTTAGCTAAAAGTATAAGCGCCAGACTGGCTCAATCTGCACTGGCTGCTAGGGTAAACGGATCACTGGTTGATCTTAACAAAGAACTTAAGGATAATGATAATGTTGCGATCATCACATTTGATGATCCTGAAGGTAAATCGGTTTTCTGGCACTCCACTTCACACCTGTTAGCCCAGGCAGTTCAGCAGTTGTTTCCCTCGGCAAAAATTGCTATCGGCCCTGCAATTGAAAGCGGATTTTATTACGATTTTGATGTAGAAAAGCCTTTTACTCCCGAAGATCTGACTGCCATAGAGGCCAGAATGAAAGAGCTGGTTTCCAAGAAGCAGGAAATAAAACGCAGTGAAAGGGAATGTTCAGAGCTGAAGGCATACTTTGAATCCAAAAATGAGATATATAAGCTAGAACTGCTTAATGATATTGAAGGTACTCCCAGCATTTACAGTCAGGGAGACTGGCTTGATCTTTGCCGCGGACCTCATCTTCCCAACACCGGTTATGTTAAGGCAATAAAGCTCATATCCACAGCCGGTGCTTACTGGCGGGGTAGTGAAAAAAACAAGATGCTTCAGAGAATTTATGGCATCTCCTTCCCCAAGCAGTCTATGCTCGAGGAATATCTGAACATGCTTCAGGAGGCGCAGAAGCGTGATCACAGGAAACTGGGCAAGGAACTTCAACTGTTCTCTTTTCATCAGGAGGGTGCAGGGTTTCCATTCTGGCATCCTGCAGGGATGGTGCTTTATAATATTGTTTGCGATTACAGCCGCAGAGAGCATATCCGTGCTGCATATCAGGAAGTAAAAACTCCGATTATTCTCAATGAGGAACTCTGGAAAAGAAGCGGCCATTATGATAAATATCGTGATGCCATGTATTTCACCGAGATAGATGAGTCCAAGCATGCGGTAAAACCGATGAACTGCCCCGGACATCTGCTGATATTTAAGAACTCCGCGCATTCATACCGTGAATTTCCGATAAAGTTCTTTGAATTTGGGCTGGTGCACCGCCATGAAAAATCCAGTACTTTGCATGGATTATTCAGAGTGCGTCAATTTACCCAGGATGATGCGCATATTTTCTGCACTCAGGAGCAGATTCAGCAGCAGATCACAGAGGTAATCGAATTCATTATTAATATGTACCGGACCTTTGGTTTTGACAACTATAAGATGGAGCTTTCGACCCGCCCGGAAAAATTCATTGGTTCGATAGAGATGTGGGACAAGGCAGAAAGTATACTCAAGAATGTTCTTGAGACTCAGGGCTATGAATACCAGCTTAATCCTGGGGATGGGGCTTTTTATGGTCCAAAAATTGATTTTCATATCCGGGATGTACTTAATCGAAGCTGGCAGTGTGGAACTATTCAGCTTGATTTCAGTATGCCTGAGAGACTGGAGATTGAGTATACTGCAGAAGATGGTATGAAAAAAAGGCCGGTGATGATTCATCGTGCGCTTTTTGGTTCCATGGAACGTTTCATTGGAATTTTATTGGAGCATTATGGTGGGGCACTGCCTCTTTGGCTCTCACCTGTTCAGCTTAAGATACTGGCGGTCTCAGATAAGTATCTTGACTATGCCCGCAGAGTGCATAAAGAGGCTCTTGATGCCGGGATTCGTGCGGAAATAGATGACAGAAGTGAAAAGATCGGTTATAAGATAAGAGATGCTGAGCTGCTCAAAGTGCCCTGCATGGTTATATTGGGCGAGAAGGAGCAGCAGGCCGGTACAGTTTCGGTTCGCATTCATGGAAAAGGTGATCAGGGATCAATTCCTTTGGATCAGTTTATAGACAGACTGCAAAGATCAAACAAACCCGGTTTAAACATCCAAAACATTTAAAGGAGGTCTTTTATCAATAGATTTCGTCCTCAGACTAAAGACGGTGACACTACCAGGATCAACACAGAGATCCGATCCCCGCGTGTACGAGTAATCAGTGCAGATGGTGAGGCTCTGGGAATAATGTTAATCAGTGATGCACTGGCCAAAGCAGAAGCAGCGGCTCTAGATCTGGTAGAAGTTGCGCCTACGGCCGATCCACCGGTGTGCCGCATAATGGACTATGGCAAATTTAAATACGAAAAATCCAAAAAAGCCAAAGAGGCTAAAAAGAAGCAGCACGTCATGCATTTAAAGGAAATCAAGCTCCATCCAAAAACCGATGAGCATGATTTTAACTTTAAGATGGGTCACGCACGCAGGTTTCTGCTTAAAGGTGACAGGGTCAAGGCAACGGTGGTTTTTAGAGGCAGGGAGATTACTCATATTGATTTTGGCCATAAGATTCTGGAACGTCTGGATAATTGCCTTGCGGATTTGTCTCAAGTTGAAGTTGCTGCAAAAATGGAGGGAAGAAATATGATCTCCATATATGTTCCCGATAAAGCAAAGATTAAAGAGTATAACCGTAAGCTTGATCTGGAGAAAAAGGAAACACAACCACCGCAGGTTAATAACAACAATAACCAGTAAAACTGTAGTTTTTTCTGATAAAATGGGAGTATTTTATGCCGAAGATGAAAAGTCGTAAGTCCGCAAAAAAACGTTTCAGAGTGACTGCAAATGGCCACGTAAAAAGAGGCAAAGCATTTCACACCCATATTTTAAACAAAAAGGACCGTAAGCGCAAACGCAATCTGCGGCAGACGGCTCTTGTTTTTGCCGGAGTAGAGAAGAAAGTTCGCACGATGATTTCGGTGTGATTTTTCACTAGTTGCAAAACTGATTTTTTCTGGATTATTCATAAAAGGAGTTAGAAATGCCAAGGGCAAAAAACCGTGTTGCATCACGGGCTAAACGCAAAAAATTGCTTAAAATGACAGCAGGATACTATGGAAAACGTGCAAATTGCATTTCCATTGCTAAAGATTCTTTTTTACGGTCAGGTGTCTACGCCTATGCACATCGCAAACAGAACAAGCGCAATTTCCGTTCTTTGTGGATCATGAGGATTAATGCTGCAACCCGTCAGTATGGTGTTTCATACGGAAAGTTCATTTCAGGATTGAAGGCTAAAGGGATAGAGCTTGATAGAAAAGCTTTGGCTCATCTGGCACTTCATGAACCGGATGCATTCAAAAAATTAATCGATACTATAGCAGCATAAGGATAGAAATGACTTCTGAAAGTGCCGGTAGCGGCCATTCATTAAAGGATCTTGACATAATTCGTCAGGATGCAGAATCCGAACTGGCGGCTGTTAAGGATAAGGAAACTGCCGAACAGTTCCGTATTAAGTATCTGGGTAAAAAAGGAATATTGCGGGAAATTCTAAAATCCCTTAAGGACATACCTGAAAAGGAGCGCCGGGAGTTTGGAGCGAGGGCAAATCAGCTTAGAGTTACCATAGAGGAAAAATTCGAGCAGGCGCCCTGGAAAACTTCAAGAGAGGATAAAGATTCTCTTTCATTTGATCCTACTCTTCCAGGATTTCCTTTTCCTAAAGGAAGCACTCATCCTTTGATGCGAATCCGCAATGAAATTAGGGATATTTTCCTAAGCATGGGATTTTCTGTGGCTTATGGCCCGGATGTTGAGACGGATTATTACAATTTTGAAGCACTCAATACTCCCGCTTTTCATCCTGCCCGTGATATGCAGGACACTTTTTACATTTCAGAGACGGTTCTTCTTCGTACCCATACTTCTCCAGTACAAGTCCGCACTATGGAGAATCGTAAACCACCTTTCCGTTATATTATGCCTGGGCGGGTTTATCGAAATGAAGAGATCAGTGCTCGCAGTTACTGTCTGTTTCACCAGATCGAAGGATTGTATGTAGACGAAAATGTCAGTTTCTCCGATCTAAAGGGAACACTACTGGCTTTCTGCCGCAGGTTTTTTGATGAAAAGACACGCATTAAAATCCGCCCCTCATTTTTCCCATTCACAGAACCCAGTGTTGAAATCGATGTGGAGTGTTTTTTATGCGGAGGAGAAGGCTGCAGCATCTGTAAGAAAAGTGGATGGCTTGAGGTGCTAGGTGCAGGGATGGTTCATCCTAATGTCTTGAAAAACGTAGGAATTGATCCCGAGAAATACACAGGGTTCGCCTTTGGTATCGGTATCGAACGAATCGCTCTTCTGAAGTATGGTATCGAAGACATCCGTTTCTTTTATGAAAATGATGTCCGTTTTTTAAAACAGTTCTAATCTTGAAGCAGGGTAACCGTTTTTTTACGGTTGCCTCAAGTTAGACCGTTTTATCACCCATTTCAGGGTGATTTTTATGAAAATAATTGCCCTTTATTGAAGAAAACTTATTATGAGAGTAGTATATAGCTGGCTGAAAGATTTTGTTGATATTGATATTCCAGTAAACGAACTGGCAGATGCGCTTACTTCTGCCGGACTGGAAGTGGCTTCGATCGAGCAATACCGCATACCTGATGGAGTTAAGGTTGCCAGGGTTCTTAATACAGAAAAACATCCCAATGCAGACAGACTATCGGTTTGCAAAGTAGATGCCGGAGAACAGGATCCATTGACAATAGTCTGTGGTGCGCCCAATGTCAGAGCCGGAATGACTACTGCACTGGCTTCGATTGGCACCGTTCTGGGTGAGAATTTTCACATCAAAAAATCAAAAATCAGGGGTGTAGAGTCATTCGGGATGCTTTGTTCTGAGGAAGAACTGGGGCTTTCCAATAATCATGATGGTATAATCGATTTGCCCTCTGATTTTAAAGTCGGTGAAGCTCTCTCCACCTATTATAAAGACGATGCAGTAATTGAGATTGAGATTACACCTGATCGTGGTGACTGCCTGAGTGTTCTCGGAGTGGCCAGAGAAGTTTCAGCCAGATTCGGATTACCTTTAAAAAACATCGCTAAGATTCCAGTTGAAACAAAAGATCTTCGGATTGAGGATTTTATCTCTGTATCAATCGAAGCGCCTGACCGCTGCCCCAGATACTGTGGAAGGCTGATTAAGGGAGTGCAGATTAAGCCATCTCCCAATTGGATGCAACGACGATTGACCCTGGGTGGTATTCGACCCATTAATAATGTGGTGGATGTAACCAATTATATACTGCTTCAATACGGTCAACCCATGCATGCATTTGACTATGCATCTTTGAAACAGAAAAAAATCGTCGTTAAAAAAGCAGGAGAAAAATTAACATTCAATACGCTGGATGACATCGGTCGGGAGCTTATTCCTGAAGACCTTCTTATTTGTGACGGAGATCAGCCGGCGGCACTTGCCGGTATTATGGGTGGTGCAGGATCAGAGATTCTTGACAGTACAACCGATGTTTTTCTGGAGTGTGCATTTTTTGAACAGACCGGTATCCGCAAAACCTCGAAAAGGCTTGGCTTATCAACCGATTCCTCATACAGATTCGAACGGGGAGTTGATCCTGACAAAGGACTTATTGATGCCATTGAAACTGCGGCTCAATTAATTCTGGAGACTGCTGGCGGCCAGATCGCAGTTGGCAGAATTGATGAATATCCCAGGCCTTTTTCACCGCGTACGATTGTTATCCGTCCATCAAAAGCCTCTAAAGTTCTTGGAGTGGCCCTCAGTTCAGAACAGATTTTCTCTTTTCTTTCATCTCTGGGTTTGGAATGTACGACTCAATCGCCGGATCAGATCAGTTGCGTTGTACCCCTTTTCCGCCATGACATCACCATCGAAGAGGATCTGATTGAGGAAATTGGCCGGATGTATGGTTATGATAATATTGCTCCATCTGAAATTGCTCCGGTATATCTGAATACAAGTTTGCCATTGGCCGAGAGGATCCGTGACAAGCTGAGAACAGCACTGGCGTTTTTTGGATTACGGGAAATTGTAACCAACAGCATGACTTCAGAAAAATTGCGTTCTCTGCTTACTCCGCAGATTTCTCCTGTGAAGCTTCTGAATCCTCTGAATCCGGAAATGGCTCAGATGAGAACAACGTTAGCAGGTAGCATGTTAGGAGTTTTAGCTTATAACCTTAACCGCAAGAATCTTAACAACCACTTTTTTGAATTGGGTAAGATATTCGAGCAAACTGAGTCTGGGGTAGTAGAGCGGCAGGTTATAGGTATTTTGATTGAAGGCAACTATTGGGCAGGCAGTTGGAACACTGCGGCTCTTCCCTGCAGCTATTATGTACTCAAAGGGATTATAGAGTCTTTTGGAGCCCATAGTGGAGTTGGGCAGTTCACTTTTAAACCTGCCGCCGATTCCTCTTTGATTTGGGAAAAAGAGGTAGCCCTGGTCAGTAATGGTGTAATCAATGGAATTGCGGGAAAGGTTTCTGAGAGAATTTGTGACCATTTTGATATTAAGTCATCTGTCTATTATGCCGAATTGGATGTAACATCATTACTACAATCCTCTCTGCCGCAGCCCAAATACAGGCAACTACCCAGATTTCCGGCACTGGAGAGGGATTTTTGTTTTGTGATGACTGATGAGTTGAAAGCATCAGAAATTATCAGTGAGATTTACAATGTTTCACCGCTCGTAGAGGAAGTTACTCCTTTTGATCTTTATAGGGGGGAAAAACTGGGAGAAGGACGCAAGAGTATTGCTTTCAGTGTAAAACTTCGCTCATTGGAGAAGACTCTTACTGATAAGGAAGCAGAGGGTATCTGCTCGGCAATCGTTTCGACAGTGCAGTCAAAATTCGGAGCTCAGCTTCGTACCTGAAAAAGTGTTGACATCTATTAGTTACTGCAGTAGGATAATACCATATAGAAGCTATTGGTGTTTTTCTATAACTTTGTATATATTAAAACAGGCCTGTTTACGTAATCTTAGCTTACAGTGTAAAGGGGTCTGCAAAATAACCTTTTTAACCAGGGTTTAAGGCCCGTTATATTATAGAATACAGGAGAAGGGAGTAACCTTGTCTATCGATTTTCTTAATGAATTGGAAGATAAAGTACAGGCGCTGATTACTGCACTGGATAATGTACGTAAAGAGAATGACCAGCTTCGAGAGGAGCTCCATCAGAACAGTAATAAAATTTCAGATATGGAATCTGAAAATGATCAACTCAAAGCTGAACTGGAGATGTTAAAAAACGATTCCCAGAACCAGCAAAATAAGCTCAATATTACTGCTGAACGAATTCAGGGTCTTTTAGCGAAATTGGAAATGGTACAACAGTAATCAGACCAAAAATGTAACTGGTCGGGGGTTGTATGGGCTCGTCCATGGAAAGCGTTCGAGTTGTCATTTTTGGTGCAGAGTATCAGATCAAAAGCGATGTAAATATCGAAACCATCAGGCAGATTGCCGAGTTTGTTGATTCCAGGATGGCAGAGATCCGGCAAAACACAGCAATTTATGATCAATTAAAAATAGCGGTTTTGTCAGCACTAAACATTGCAGGTGAACTGTTTGAATGTAAAACCAAATATGAAGAAAGTGCCAATAAGATACGTGAACTACAGCAGACTGTCGAATCATTGAAACAGAAAATCGACAGCGCACTGCAATAGTACTCTTTTATTGTTGTTCTGGCACTATTGAATACCTCCTTGCCCGATTCTTCCCGTACAGTTATAGTAACGGAAAGCATCTGCTTTTTCCAGTTTCCAAAACTTTGTAGACTGTGGAGCAGGATCGTCTCCTCTCCATTTTTAATATATTCACTATAAATCTTTTCAGGAGGTTTAGATGGGTGTTACACTCATTTATATCATAACCGCTGTCGTAAGTATTGCGCTAGGTTTTGCCACCGGCCTTTACTGGCGTCTGCTTATAGACAGAAAATACAAACAGAGTAAAGAACAGGAGATTCAGAAAGAAGCTGAGCGAATCGTAAAGGAAGCCAGAAAAGAGGCTGAACTCCAGAAAAAAACGGCAATTCTTGAAGCAAAGGATGAGTGGTTCAAAGCCAAAACAGAGTTTGAAAAAGAAGCTACCAGAACCAGAGACAGCATTCGTCAGGAACAACAGCGGCTTAAGGAGCTGGATCTTGATCTGAAAAGGCGAGAAGATCTTATCGAAAAACGGGAATCAGAATTTGCTGCAAGAGAAAGTTTTTTAAACACCAAAGAAAAAACCCTGCGTACCAAAGACAACGAGTTAACCCGACTTATTGCTCAGGAAAACGAGAAACTGGAAAAAATTTCCCACATGACTCAGGAAGATGCAAAAAAGCTCTTGCTGGAAAACCTGGAAAATCAGGTTCGCTATGAATGTGCCCAAATGATCAAAGAGATTAAGGATCAGGCAAAAGGCGATGCGGAACGCGAATCGAAGGAGATCATCATTCAGGCAATTCAGCGCTGTGCTGCTGATACCACCGTGGAATCAACCGTTTCTGTAGTTCATCTTCCAAATGATGAGATGAAGGGAAGAATCATTGGGCGTGAAGGTCGCAATATCCGGTCATTCGAAGAGGCTACCGGAATAGATGTTATAGTGGATGACACCCCTGAGGCGGTTATCCTTTCCGGTTTTGACCCTATCCGTAGAGAAATCGCAAGACTGGCACTCGAAAAGCTGATCACTGATGGAAGGATTCATCCGGGCCGTATCGAAGAGCTTATAAAAAAGAGTGAAAAAGAGCTGGAAAAAATAATGAAAGAAGCTGCAGAGGAGGTTATTTTTGAGCTGGATATTCATGGGCTCAAACCGAAACTGGTCGAAATGCTGGGACGGTTAAAATACAGGACCTCTTATGGGCAGAATGTTCTTCAACACAGTAAGGAAGTAGCAATTTTAGCAGGTCTGATGGCTTCAGAGCTGGGTTTGGATCCAAAAATCGCAGTTCGTGCCGGGTTGCTTCATGACATCGGTAAGGCTATTGACAGAGAGACTGAAGGCACCCATTCTGAGCTTGGTGCAGATCTGGCCTCTAAAAACAATGAAAATGAAATCATCTGTAATGCAATTGCAGCCCATCACGAGGATGTTCCCCCTATCTCGGTTTATCCAGTTCTTATACAGGCTGCAGATACAATTTCCAGTACAAGACCGGGTGTTCGCCGTGAAACCCTGACCAATTACATCAACCGTCTCACAAAACTGGAAGAAATTGCTGATTCCTTCAGAGGAGTAAGTAAATCCTATGTAATTCAGGCGGGCCGTGAAATAAGGTGTATGGTCGAACCGGAAACAATTAACGATGCCCAGGCTGAGGAGATGGCCGGACAGATTGCTCTAAAGATTCAGGATGAAATGGAATATCCCGGTCAGATCAAAGTCACTATCATCAGGGAAAGCAGATACACCGAGTACGCGAAATAATGAAGGTACTATTTATTGGTGATATTTTCGGAAATACCGGGAGGCGTATTCTTGCAGAACGCCTCCCTTCGATTATTAATGAGCATTCTATAGATATCTGTATAGGCAATGGCGAAAATGCAGCGGGAGGAAAGGGCCTCACTGGTAAACTATTCAAAAAGCTTCGTAAATACGGTGTACAGGTAGTTACCGGTGGGAATCATTCATTTTTCATACCAGATAATGAGTACAGTTTTATGGATGATCCGAATGTACTCAGGCCTTTAAATTATCCTCCGGGAAATATTGGCAAAGGATTTACCATTTATACTCTTCCCGATAATCGTTGTATCGGAGTGCTTAATCTTCAGGGAAGAACATTTCTCAGCCAGGCTCTTGACTGTCCTTTCAGGACAGCCGATGAAGCAGTCCAGAAGATCCGGGAAACCACCCCAGTCATCCTTATCGATTTTCATGCGGAAGCGACCAGTGAGAAAATCGCATTTGCAACCTATATGGATGGCCGTGTCAGTGCAGTTGTGGGCACCCACACTCATGTGCAGACTGCAGATGAAAGGGTTCTGCCTGGCGGAACCGCTTTCAT
>JAAYPC010000100.1 GCA_012519985.1 Fibrobacter sp. | reverse complement strand
TAATTAGCAGGATCTGCCTGATAAAAGCCAGACCTGGACAAGTATCTTATGGGGCGGCCAACCGGCAACAGCGTAAACAGTTAAATTCGATGATGTATCATTGGAATTGCCATACTGTAATGTAAAAGTAACTGTCAGCCGCGGTGATCTGTTTCAAAGATGCTTGAATTCCTTTTGGAAATCCCATTTCTCATCGTGGCGGAATCTGGCATAAGAGACAAAATCTATGCCAGATCTGGGCCTGAGATACTTTTCTTTGAAGGCCTCTTACCCCAGAGGTGATTTTTTGATACGTTAATTCTTCAACTCTGGGGTACTTCCTCTTGGAACTACTCCAGAATGTACTCAATTTGGCTCAGTGGAAATTCAGCTTCGCTAGCATAATCTGTACCATAAGTTCTTTCTTCCGAAACCCTTTCTCCCCAGAGATACTTCTTTATCTGTTAATTTTTCACCTCTGGGGTGAATCCTCCTGGAAATCTCCAAAACATGCTCAAACTTCATTATGTGAAATTATATCCCACTTCACCTTGATAATTTCTTGTCGGTTGGTTTTTCTTACTTAAGGAACTCCCAATCACTTGAAGAGTACTTCGGTACAATCTTTCCTCCGGAAAACCATTCCCTCCTTGAAGCTAGCCCATTACCGAGACAACCAATTCTCGATTCATTATTTCTTCCTCTCCTCACTATTGACATCATTTCTATCATCCACTATATTGATTTAACAATTAGTTCTTTCGCTTTCTTTCTGTTCACATAATAGTTCTCTCATCAAATTGATAAAAAACGGATTCTTCCGTAGATAGATAATTCTTTCTGGTAATAATAGCACGGAAATGCCGAGCTGATCACATATCTGTCTTTTTCCCAAAGGAGTTCTTTGTGAACAAATCAAAAACACCCCAACAATGTTTCGAAGAGTTGAAAAATGTGATTTTGGCAATTGATGACGATACTGTTGTCCGCAGGACGATGCCTTATGAGGAAGCGATGCAGGAAGGAGTGCGGGCATACACACTGGTGGAAAAATATTATGACAAACTTCTCAGTTCCGGTATTGATTCGGTTTATGTTGACACAATTTACGAAAGAGCAACAGCATTCGCCTACTGCGTGGGGATTGTTGATACTTTTGTGAAAACTGGCAAAAGTCATAAGGAAATTTTTCAGATCAAGAAGAAAGAAGGTTATAAGATCCGGAAGAAGCTTCTTAAATATCTGAATTTTGTATTCCGATTCGATGATAAGATTCTATGTGCTCTTAAAAACATTAAGAGAGGTAGAGGTGATCTCGAAATGATAAAGGACCTGAATTCTCTTCATCAGCTATGTGAAAACAATCTGGAACGTATACTTAACACGAATGTTGATAAATCGCATATTGATATGGCATTGCAGTATTATACAGAGCTGTCCCATCTTGCTGCATTAATTGATATTGATCCTCAAAAAACCAGAGATTCAAAACTGATTTGTTCAAAAGCGTGGACATATCTTTGGGAAGCGATGAAAGAGATTTACACTGTTGGCCGGCACACGTTTTGTGAAGATCCTGAAATTCTGGAGCTTTTCTTCATTGATTATTATCAGAGAATGATTAATTCAAGATGGAAGGAAAGCAAAAAAAAGGAAAGCACTCTTAAAGAAACAGCAAGTAACTGAATACTTCAATAAGCACCTTATTGTCGCTCGGAAAACTATAAACCTAATCGTAAGATTTGTTTAGAATTAGGTATAGTTTTCCGTTCCCATCCTTTTTCTGACTGGCTTAAGCAACAGTAAAAACCGTTTTTTGTTTTTTAATAAAAACTATCTTTGGATAAACTAAAGCATCATAAAGGTGAAAACCTGGTTAACACCAATCCTCTGCCAACCCGCATCTTGCTTTGGGGAAGCTTT
>JAAYPC010000099.1 GCA_012519985.1 Fibrobacter sp. | reverse complement strand
GGCTATTTCACCGTCATTGTCGCTTGCAGTAGCAATGATCTTTATATCATCACCTTTTTTAAACTCTGCACCATCTGCAGGTGATGAGATTTCTACTGTAGGAGGAACATTTGGAACATCGGAAACAGTAACAGTGATTGTATCTGAAAATACACTGGCACCTGAGTCATCGACCGCTACACAAATGAAGCTGTAAGAACCTTTTTCGGCATTGATAATGGTATAAGTGTAAGGAGATTCATTGACAGTACTCAGGAGTTCAGTTCCGTTATAGAAGGTTACACTGCTTATTTCTCCATCTGCATCAGTTGCGACGGCAGTAATTAAAATATTGTCACCTGTATAAAACTCTGAACCGTCCACAGGTGAAGTGATTTCTACTGTGGGAGGAATATTGGTAACTGTAGGAATTGAATCGACAATAGTTCCGTTAATATCGGCACTTCCAGTTCCTGAATATCGGTAAAGTGTTAAAGAAACCTTGTTTGTTATATTGGCAACTATATCCACGTATGTCTTGCCGTAATAACAGACAGAATCTTCAGCAGTAAATACAATTACTTCAAATTTCCTGTTAAACCCTGCAGGTATATTGGAAATAGTACCTCTGATACTGAGTTCGTCCACCTCTAATGATCCGACGATAGTGTCCATATCAGGAGCAGTAATTATTACTTCAGCGCGATCAGCAAGGTCTTTAAAGTCGCTTTCGGCACTGGCCAATAATAAAAATGAGACTTCACCACTGTTAATTTCACCTGTCTGCTGGGTAACCGGGTTTTTTGAGCAGAAAATGAAAATAAGTGTAATTGCACATAGTACCACCGAAAATGGTTTTACTAAAGACATGGATCAACCCTCCTTGTTTTGAAGTGTAAAAATTTTGATTCAGGACTTTTTGTTGGATGGAAATACAAATGAAGAAAATAGATGCAGGACTAAGGATAATCAATTCTTTTTTTTAAATATTGATTTGAACATGCAAATGGATGAAGGAATTACATAATTTTCAGTTCTCTACATGTTTTGAGCGCTAATGATTGTGTCTGCAAAATAAGTTAACAATTGAAAGTATATTGAATCGTCCGGACCCATCCCCTGGCAAACAAAAAATGTTAGCAGCTTTTGCAGAAATATATATGTCGAAAGCCTCGGCGTGTTTTTGATGAAACAAAAATAATGCAGAAAGCCCGTAACGATTCGGACAGCTCACAATTTTCTGATTCTACACGGAAATGAGAAAGTCTCTCTCTCCTCTTCACTTTTTATAGCACTAACCGAAATTCACACACTATTTTATCCTTAAACCTAGATAACTTCAGTCTTCAAGAATTTGTGATCTTACATAGATGCTTAATAATAACAGCAAACCGCATTATGTATAAAGAATTATCAAAAACAGGCTCTCGACCTGATGTGTTTTCTGTATATACAGCCGAAAAGTTATGGAACGATCCTCATATTTCCAGACAATTACTGAAACACCATTTAGATCCCAATAGTGATATAGCCTCTCGTAATCACAGGTTCATAGAACAATCAGTAAGATGGATCTCAAAAAAATTTGATATTAACAGCAATAAAAACATTGCTGATTTCGGTTGTGGACCGGGCCTCTACACTATTGAACTCGCCAGACTTGGAGCGCATGTCACCGGAATCGATTTTTCTAAAAATTCCATTGAATATGCTAAAAAACAAGCTGCAGAAAACCGACTTGAAATTGAATACATAAACGAAAACTACCTTCAATTTAATACTGATAAGAAGTTCGATCTGATATTGCTCATTTATTTTGATTTTTGCCCGCTTAGTCCCGAACAAAGGAAACAATTACTGTCTGTATTTCATAAATGTCTTAAAGATACCGGATCGATTCTGTTTGATTTCCTTTCGATAAATGCTTTCAATAAAAAAGAGGAGTCATCACTATTCGAACATAATCTGATGAATGGATTCTGGTCAGAACATGATTATTTTGGATTCAGGCATTGTTTTAAATATGATCAGTTTCGTACTTTGGACAAATACACGATTGTTGAAAAGTCCGGCACCTGGCATGTATATAACTGGTTTCAACACTATTCAAAAGAAACGATAAGGGATGAGCTTCTTGAGAATGACTTTATAGTTACCGAATACTATTCCGATGTAGGAGGTAAAACTTTTCATCCGGATAGCGACGAATTCGCAGTTATCGCCAAGAAACGAGTATAATTACTGTTATTTTGGCGTGTCAAAGAGGATTTCTGTAAATCATAATAGTTTCCTGAAGACTGTTATAGTATAAAACCGACACTAATCAGCCACATGTGCGTGAAACTATCAATATCCATAAAAAAACTTGAATTCATTGATTTTTCATTTTTTGCAAAACGATACCCAAGATCAACTGTGATTGCCTTAAGCCTGCTATCTCTATATAGAATGCCAATCGAACCAATTGGTTGAATCGATTGAGTATGAACAAGACTCATCTCCTCCTCGCTTATTAACTCATAAGTATCCGATCTGATGCATTTGAAGTGTTGCTTCGCATACCACACACCAAATCCATAGTATAAATATAGAAACGCCCTTGATGAATTGATAATTTCAACAGGAAGATCAACAGAAATAGTTGCTCCATTGAAAGTATATTCCTCTGAAACATCAAGCCTATAACCAGACACTTCATCATCGGTATAGTATTCTCTTAAAATATCCTTTTCCAGTATCCAACTTTGAGCGAATTGAAAATCTATGTTTTCTCGGATTTTTATCCTTTCAGTAATGTTTTGCCAAAATGAAATTCCCAGAATTTTATATACCCCTCCAAATGCCCCACATTCTGGAAGACAAAAAAATCCTAAACTCGAATACATTCCAAAATGAAGCCTTTTTTTCTTCGATAAGAAAGCCGTATCTGGTTTCGTATCTAATTTTGTAAGTGATGGCATTTCCAGTAATAAAGGAATTTTCCAACTTGGCAGACCATTAAAGGTCATTAATCTCATTAAGTTAACAGTATCTTTCATTAATAAGATAAGGCTATCATCTTTAGAAAAATCTGAGCATATTTTATCTGTGGGTAAAAGGCTGTCCGAAATCTCTTTCATTTGCAATTTTAACTGATTTACCTTTAATGTTGGAACACTATCAACGATAAATTGAACCTTAAAATGTTCGTATCGATTTTTTGGTAGTGAATGATAGTAGTAAGTATTATTTATATGGAACGTATTATGCTTAAAATAATTATAAACATTATTGGATGCACCATGGCTGTAATTTTTTTGAATCGGTTTTGGCGGACCTAAAGTCTGGGAATGAAGAAACCAAAAGGGGAAAAAAACAATTAAAAAAACGAAACCAGAACATTTTTCCAATTTTGTTTTCATATCTGTCCGGTACAGTTAGAAATTGCAGGTATTTCATTTTTCCTATGACAATAAATTAGATTATCTGTCTCACTCTTTGCAACCATAATATTCACACATCTTCACGACTATCCCCCTTCAGCCTTAAAATGCACAGAAGTGAAATCATCATAACCGCAGGCAAATCCCTGTCGCCCCAGCACATACAATCACATCCTGATTATCAGATAGATAAATAAAAAAACACCCACTGCATTTACAAAAAATGCCAAAAGAGTCGTGAGAAACAGGTTAGACTTATACACTCCTTTATCAAGCTCCCTTTCGATAACGCTATACCTTACAAATGACAATGTGGTAATCACCACGCCAAAAATTATGAGTAGCAATCCCGTGAAATGTGAAGGCCCCAGAGCCGGAATGAATTGTGGTGATCCACTAAAAGCAAACTCCTCTATTACCAGGCCAAAAGCCATAATCCCTATTGCTGTTCTTACCCAGGCAAGAAAGGTTCGCTCATTTGCCATGTGCGCTCTACGGTTCATACTTATTGGAGCAATCATAAAGACTCCTTGGCTAAAGTCCCCATACGGTGCCACATAACATTTTCCGCTGGGCGACCGTGAACCAGTTCATTTCGCATGAACCGCATCGAAGACTCAGTATGCCTGAAAAACAACTTCAATCCTTCACAGAGGTAGTTGTGACCACACTCTCCGGATGAAGAAACAATAAACCGGTTCCTTTGGCACTCACCATGACAAAGAAAAAGATACTCGCATCTGCAGCAATCCGAAGTAAGCAGCCCGGACTTCTGCAACCCGTATCTTTTCTGACTTTCAGAGAACATAAGTTCAGAAAGATTCTTCTTGCCAATTTTGCCAATCCGGTACTCCGGAAAGACATAATGATCACAGAAATAGAAACTTCCATCATGCTCAAGAACAGGCGCTTTTCCACACTCCTCAGCTATCACACACAATGAAGCATTCTCTTTGCACCAGTTGCCTAGTACAGCATCAAAGAACGGTACGAAATATCTGCCCACATCCCTCACAACCCATTCATCGTAGACAGCCGTCAGAAAGCGTCCGTAATCATCAGGTTTCACAGACCAGGGTGTAATCAGCTTATCGGTACGTTTCGCAGGTGGCAGCGTTTGCGCTTGCGTTCCTTTTTTTGGCATTTGGGGCAAGCATTCCACGACAGGAATGAACTGTATGAACCGGATATCCAGCTCCTTAAAAAAACGATAGATCTCCACCGGATATCTGGCACTGTAATCGTTGATAGTTGCAAGAACATTGAATTCAACATTGTACTTTTGAAAAAGCCTCATTGCATGAATAACACGGGAAAATGTTCCTTGTCCGTTCCTGTCCCTGCGATACCGGTCGTGAATATGCTCTGGGCCATCGAGGGAAAGTCCTATCAGAAAATGGTTTTCCTGAAAAAACCGACACCAGTTCTCATCAACCAGCAAACCATTAGTCTGGAGAGAATTTCCCACCAGTCTTCCTTCTGCATACTTGCTTTGAAGTTGCACAGCCTTTTTATAGAATTCGATGCCCCTTAACAGGGGCTCTCCTCCATGCCAGGCAATTGAAATAAGATTCCCTTGTTGTAAACGAAAATATTGGCGGATAAAAAGCTCCAGAAGCCGCTCACTCATCATGCTGTTTCTGCATGATGATCCCACACCATTCTTTTTAACATAATAACAATAGCTGCAGGCCATATTGCAAGCAGACCCCACAGGCTTGAGTATCACCTGAAAAGCTTCAGCTTCATTTGCTGGTCGAACTTTTACCATAACATTGGATTGTTTGATCACAATCTGTTACTCCGTGATCAGGGCTGCCTGTATCCGCTGTTCATCAGTTATTCCGGCATCATCGTCTCTTGCGCCTGTGGGAATCTCGATTTCTATCCAATTCACTTTGCCGCTGAATTTTCGAACTGTGTAGTCACTGGTTACACGCGATCCGTTATCACTGCCAATCTCCAAAGGTTCATCGCTTGCAAACGGAAGCGGCTGAGTTCTTTCCACTCGCCCTTCCCCCATTATTCGATTGTCCACTGAGAGACGAACCAATCCGCCTTTGGCAACACCACCTCCATCGTATTCAAAATCCATTCCTACAATGTGCTTCCCTGGTGGAATCGGCTCAGGGGTCCCAATGTGAAACAGATCAATTCCATAGAAATTATAGCAGTACTTCAGGTGTCCTTCTTTCGTATAGAGAGACCAGCCACCTGGAAATCCGCCCTGAGCCACGATCACCCCTTCACAACCACATGCAGGCACTACAATTTCCGCCTTCAACCGGTGAGACTTGTTTTTTATATTGATAACACAGAAAGCGTTCAGCCGACCAATACCAGAGTAAAGCCTCTGTTTTCTCTCTTTTGCAAGGACCGGTCTTCCAGCAAGGTCCGGATCAGCCCGATAAGCCGCACGGTCATCGAGCGGCAAAACGTTATACTTTGCGGCTTCAATAAGGAAGTGTCGCTGAAGTTCACGCAGCTTTTCCGGATACTTCTGCGACAGGTCATTCGCCTGAGTCCAATCGGTGTTCGTGTCGTACAGTTCCCATATATCATCCTCCAATTTCGGCAACGGACGCCTCGACACCGGTGTGTTGTGTGCAGTTACAGCAGTCCATCCTTTGTGGTAAATGCCACGGTTACCCAGTATCTCGAAATACTGCGTTTCGTGTCGTTCGGCAGCACCAGGATCATTAAAGGTGTATGCCATGCTGATACCCTCGATGGGCTGCTGTTCAACACCATTAACCATTAGCGGTTGAGGAAGTTTTGCGAGCTCAAGAAAAGTCGGGGCTACATCGATAACATGATGAAACTGATGGCGAAGTTCACCGCGTGAGCGGATTCCTGCTGGCCAGTGGACAATAAGTCCATTTCGCGTCCCACCCCAATGTGAAGCAACTCGCTTTGTCCACTGATACGGAGTATCCATGGCATGAGCCCACCCAAGGGAGTACTGCGGGTATGATTCGGTTGTTCCAAACGAATGAAGTCGTTCTCGCAGAAACTCCGGAGTTTCTACATCTGTCATTCCGGTCATGGTCAGCGACTCGTTCCAGGTACCATTAATCGTACCCTCGCCAGATGCACCGTTATCCCCTGTAATAACCCAGATCAGGGTGTTATCCAGCTCGCCCAGCTCTTCTATTATATCGACTACCTGGCCAATACAATAATCGGTGTGCTCAAGGAACGCCGCGTAAAGCTCCATTTGACGAATCAGCACGGGTTTTATCTCATCAGAGATTTCGTTCCATGATGGAATACCCTGTGGCCTGGGTGTAAGCTGACACTCCTTCGGTATGACTCCCAGTTGCTTCTGACGGTTAAACGTTTCATCGCGAACCACATCCCACCCCTTGTCAAAAGCTCCGCGATAACGATCGCGCCAGCCATCGGGCACGTGAATCGGAGCATGCGTAGCACCAGGTGCAAAATACAGAAAAAAAGGCTTGTCAGGAGCAAGTGAGCGCTGCTGACCAATCCAGCGACGTGCCTTCTCCGCAAGGTCTTCACTAAGATGATACCCCTCTTCTGGCGTTCTGTCCGGAATGACCGGGTTTGTACCTTCAATAAGACTTGGATAGAACTGGCTTGTTTCACCACCGATGAAGCCATAAAAGTATTCGAACCCGCTGCCCGTAGGCCACCGATCAAAAGGTCCCATAGGGCTCCACTCCCAGGTTGGAACTTCATGACATTTACCAAACTGAGCGGTCGAATATCCATTCATCCGCAACATCTCGGCTATCGTTGCAGCAGATTCAGGCCGCTGTGATGAGTAACCAGGCGCAGCAGTGGCCATGTCAGAGACAACACCCATCCCCACCGAATGGTGGTTACGACCAGTCAATAACGCTTGTCGGGTCGGAGAACACAGCGCAGTTGTATGAAATCGGGTATAACGTAAACCGTTTTCTGAAAGCCGCTCGAATGTCGGTGTGTGGCAGGGACCTCCAAAAGCACTGTTCGATCCGAATCCGGCATCATCTAACAATACCAAAAGAATGTTTGGTGCCCCTTGTGGAGGACGTAGTGGCTTTATTGGCTCAAATCTGGCATCAGGATCCCTGGAATCATAGGCAGTCGGCCCTACACGTCTGTGAACTGGAATCGGAAGCAGTTCGCGGGGAATATGATTTGTCATAGTCTTTCTCCTTCAGATTAGTTACATAATAAGTGCCTGTTCGCTGACTTCCGATGGATCCGCATGAGATACAGGTGCATACATTTTTAATTGCTAACGGAAATGCACCTGCAAAGTGATGTGGTGTCAGTATCTTTATATACAAAAGAATCGTATCTATAGATTATTATCAGATACGGAGTATTAGGCATCATCCGTATTCGGCCTTTGTGCAGCATCACTTTTTGGAGGTGTCGATCGCTTTCGAAGGATCATTGCTATTGGGAACAGAACTAAAAGATCGACGATTGAGAACAAGACAATCATGGTCAGCATTTTCGGATCATCGAAATCCTGGGATGCTACCACTAATGCTGCTGCAATGTTCCGCTGTCCTGTGCCTAACCCCATGACAGTGCGACGATTAAAGCCCTGGCTGCTTATCAGATAACCTATACCGAATCCCCCGGCAGTAAGAAGGATTGCCCCCATTACAGCACCGGTTCCAAACAGACCCCGAAAAAGAGAGCCATTGAGCACCAGCGTAGTCACAACGATAGTCACCAGTGCGATGTTCGAAGTCTGCCTGGCAACAGGTTGCAAACGAAATGCCAGTTGAGGAAAGAATGAATCCAGAAGATGTCCGATCAAAAGTGGCAAGAACATCGTCAAGACCAGGGGCACCGCTATACCGATCGCATTTACCGAAACGCCCTTGATTAACAATGGCACTGCAAGCGGCATGTAAACAACTGTAAGTGGCATCAGGATTACCAGCAATGAAGCACCCAGTCTCACATCTGAATTGGCGACCTGAGTCAGTTTAAGAAGAAATGGTGCTCCCGCAGCCATGCCAACTAAAGCCATTGCTGATGTCAAGGAATAATCAAATGCAAACAACCGTGAAATCCCAAGCGCAAGTAACGGCACAAGGATGAAATTGGCAACAAGTGCACGAAAAACCCGATCGGGATATCGCAGAGGTCTAATAATCTGAGTGAAAGTGAAACTTAGACCTACAGCAAACATGCTTGCGATCGGAAAAAGCAATACAGAGATATTCGAGAGGAATTCAACTAAAGCCATCTCATATTACCCATTTATTTGATGTAAGCCTGCATAATACCGCGCATTAGATGCCCATCCAAAATCAGAGCAGCCGGTTCTATACAAAGGATATGGCAGAAAAAAGAAACATGCTATTCAAGTGAATTGAAAAGAAATCCCCAGAGAAGAACCAGTGCGATCATTAGTAAAATATCTCCCACAAATGTGGATTCCCCGACAATAGCCATGCTGCCAATAACGATTAGTGCCAACACATCTGCCAGCAAAAATTTCCCACCGTTTTTTTCAGTACCAGAATAAAAGCAGAAAAACCACATAGAATATAACCGTAACCCGAAAAAACATCTCTGAATGCGTAGTAGTGAAAGCTATCGTTTCCATTATAAATGAATGATTCTCCCAAACAGAGAATGAACTATTAACTTGGTTTGGAGCGTATTTTGCCGGTTAAATATTCGTTCTGAAAAAAACGCAAAATCAATGCCAGATAAGTAAGAAGCAGTTTTGGGTACTTTAGCGAGAACTGGGGAAGTGGAAAGTCATCCAGAAGAGCCAAAGCTGAAAAGTTGCACATTTCTTGTAGCTTCCTCAAAGCTAACTTATTCGGGCGATGTCAGAGGCTGTACTTCAAAAGTTGACTCTTCAGAAGCTATAAAGCCACATCTAAACGGTGTGTTTTTTTAATGTAAAATCTAATTTTGAAAGATCTATCAGCAGTCCTCGATTTATATTCTGTTAAAGTTTTGAAGCCAAACCCGACAATAGAGGTTATATTAAAAGAGAATCGTCTTTATAAGATTTTAACCTGGCAATTGATCCTTTTTATATATCACTGATCAGGGAAATCAGTATCTGTCCGGTAAGAAATTTAAAATGCCCTACATCAGGGCTACAGTATCCCCAAAATGGAGATTATATGCGAATCGTAAGTGTGCTACTGATTACTGTTTTTTGTCTGCTTCTGCCCAGACCAACCCATTAACACCAATGGTTACAGAAAACGGTTATATCAATTTGTCTCTTGATGCACTTGGGACAACTAACTCTTCAGGATATATTCAAGTTAATAAGCCAGCCAATGCGACGGTAAGGAGCGCATACCTCATTGCAGCTTCCACGGGTTTTTCCAAAGTAATGTTATCGGATGGGGATATTACTATTGATGGTGCAAGCGTAATATGGAGTTCGACACTAAATTCAAGTATTTCGAGCTATAATCATTGGGCTGATGTCACTTCACTTATAAAACACAAACTTGATGCATCAGCTGCCGGATTAGTTGATTTCCTGATAACAGAAAATAATTCTTATAGTATTGATGGAACGATTCTGGCTGTAATATTTGACGATCCAGGGCAAACAGAACTGAACACGATAGTTTTGTTCTTTGGTGCCCAGGATGTTAATGGAGATAATTTTTATATCCGATACGCAGAACCTATTAATCTTGCTGATCCAAAATTACGGCTTGATTTTTCACTGGGTATCAGCTATGGTTACCAAAGTTCATCACAATACTCAATCATTGAAGTGAATGGGAAACGGCTTACCACATCTGCCGGTGGTCAAGATGATGGAACAGCAAGCGATGGAGCACTTATTACAGTCGGAGGAATTGGTGATGTTAATACCAATCCTGTAGATCCATTGGCTACACCTACCAACTGCAGGGATGACGACGAACTTTACAACCTGATTCCTTTTGTCGCACATGGAGACACTATAACCCATGTTTTTTCCCAAAACCCATCCAATAATGATAACATTTTTTTTGCGGCACTCTTCTCATCGGTAACTTCAATAGTTGGTGAAGGTATTTTGCTTAGCCCCGGTGTAGATACAAACTTAATCGGTGTCAGAGACACTTTGACTGCCAAAGTTCAAAACAGCTTTGGAAATCCTGTAGTCGGCCGAAAAGTGATATTTGAAATTGTGAGTGGTCCTCATGCCGGAATAAAAGATTCCAGCACAACTAATGCAATGGGTGAAGCGATTTTCACCTATACCGGAGTAACAACCGGACAAGATCAGATAATTGCAAAAATGATTAATTCATCCATGGATACGACCTCATCGAATCTGGCATATCATTTCTGGACAAAGTCAGACACAAATAACCCACCCACTACTAATCCGGTTTTTATAACCGATCCTAACAATGCATCGCCGGAAATCAATTGGACCTATTCAGATGTGGATGGTGATCCGCAATTCCAGTATGAAGTCGAAGTCTGGACTGGCCCAAACGGTACTGGTACCAATTTCTGGGATCCACCTGTGGGCAGTGGGATCGTTTCCAGTGTTATTTATTCAGGAACAGCACTGCTTAATGGACAAACCTATTATGCCCGGGTGAGAGCCAATGACGGTACTGTTTGGGGGAAGTGGTCTGAAGAGAGCTGGATTTACTTACCTAATTTTTCACCGATAGCTAATGCCGGACCGGATCAGGAAGTCCCAGTTGATTCTTCATGCAATGCACCGATAACGCTTGACGCATCCGGTTCGAAAGATCCGGATGGAGGAACAATCAAATATACCTGGAATGGACCAGGTGGCCCCTGGGAAGATTCCACAGTAGTTATAACACTTCCTGTAGGTACACACACGATCTATTTAATTGTTGTAGATGATGAAAACAGCAGCGATACTGATTCTGTTACTATTTCGGTAATCGATACACTCGCTCCTATTCCTGAAATTGAAACATTGCCGGTAATACACGGTTCATGTTCAGTGACACTTAAAGCCCCGACTGCAATAGATAATTGCTCTGGAGTAATTACCGGAACAACTGATTCCCTCACATATACAACACAGGGAACCCGCACGGTCACCTGGACATATACCGATAATAGCGGAAATAAATCCACTCAAACCCAGACTGTTATAGTAAAGGACACCATCGCCCCAATAATAAATTTAAGCGAATCTGACACAGTAGCAATTATAAAAGAATCTGCCAATTCCATTGATCTGCAAATTGATTCTGCTTCAGCAACAGATAACTGCACCAAAACCATCATTACTGCATCTCGTAGTGACGGTTTACCATTAGACACATTATTTTTCGAAGGAATAACCAGAATAACCTGGACAGCATGTGATGTCAATGGTAATTGCGATTCAGTTTTTCATGAAGTCACTGTCAAACGGAACAAGGCACCAGTTGTTACTGCTGCAGATACATCCATGCTCGAAGGAGAGATTATCACTCTGCAAATCACAGCATCTGACCCGGATGGAACGGTTCCTGTAATTTTTATGGACAGTTGTCCGGTCCCCTATTCATTTATCGACCACCATAATGGTACTGCTACGGTTGAATTCCGCCCTGGATGTACTGATCACGGGATCTACGAAATCAGTATCTATGGATCAGACGGAATTGATACTGTAAAGGATACTTTCACACTTACTATTGGTGATGTCAATTTTGATCCGGTCTTTGACACTACAAGCTACTACATTGCTTGGGAAACGAAGGAGTTCACTGCTACTTTCAGAGTATTTGATTGTGATGGAACAATACCTGAAATCAGGATTAAAAATTGTCCACATGGGGCCAGTTTCTCCGACAACCATGATGGAACTGCGACACTATTGTGGACCCCGGACGCTGACGACAATGGGTATTATTTAATTGTTTTAGAAGCAAATGACGATCATATCACTATCAAGGATACAATAATTATTGAAATAAAGGATATCAATGCTTATCCACCAGTTCTTACGCTCTCCACAACTGATACCACCAGGCCTGTTAATCAAGAACTGATTATCTATGCCAGAGCTGAGGACCAGGATGGTACTCCACCTGTCATAAAAGCCACAAACCTTCCTCATGGCGCATATTTTGAATCCGACAATGAAGGAAATGCCATACTGAAATGGACACCTCCCGATACAGGTGTTTTTATGATTACCATAACAGCAATCGATCTGGTTGATTCGACATCATTTGACAGCAAACTCTTAACTATCAGGATTACTAATGATAATACGTCCAAACCAGTTTTCAAGCCACACCATAATGTTGAAATTGACCAGAACCAAAAGCTGGAACTGATTGTAGAAGCTCTTGATCCTGATGGGACAATTCCTATGCTCTCCCTTATTTCCAAGCCACAGGGTGCCAATTTTACAGATAATTGTAATGGGAGCGGTACTATTACCTGGATTCCTGACTGCGACATATCAGGAGCATACGCCTTTACTGCTGTTGCAACTGACGGCAAGTTTTACGATTCATTGACAGTAACAGTCACTGTACGTGACATAAATTGTGCCCCTGTATTGTATAAAATTTCCGATATAAATGCTCAATACGGAGATCCTGTAAGATTTGAAATAGATGCATACGATCCGGACAATGACTCCAGTGAACTGTATTTCTCCATTTCATGTGATCTTCCTGGATATACTTTTAAAACATCCGATGATGGCAAAGTGGTATTTGGCTGGTATGTGAATTGCAGCTCAGGATCTTTTCCCGTCAGGTTTTATGTCACCGATGGACAACTAACTGATAGTACAGACATATATATCCATGTCGGTAAATCCGGATCAGTAAAAATCGCCGGACATCCCCAGGGTGCAAAAATTTATGCTCTGCCCTCAGGCTGCTATAGAGGTGAATATCTGGGTACAGATTCTGTTGTTTTTTCTGCGATACCGGGGATTTATCATTTTCAGATGCAGTTGGAAGGATACCGCCCACAGAATTTTACATGTGATGTAAAAGCAGATACGACTATAATGGTTTCTCATACTTTAAAACCGGTTATTCCAATCATGCTTGCACCTGCAGAAACACTGATAACTCAAAAAGGAGATTTGGCCATCGATGGTTCTTTCTCTTTAGCTGATATTAACAGAGATGGCATACTGGACATTTCCAGCTTAACAGGAAATCAGTTTACTGCTTACTATGGTATTAGCAGCAGTTCTCTTGTTTTTCGTCCAACCAAATCTACGATAAACGACTTAATTAAAATAATCAACCCATTCCATCATCTGTTTGTCGATTGGAACAATGATCGAACATACGATTGCCTCTATTCCGATATTTCGGGTAATATTCTTCTGGTAAATTTGAAAATGCTATCAATTGATACGATCGTAAAAGCCACAGGCTCCAGGAACTATCCAGTTGTATATGATGTTAATAATGACCATAAAAAGGATTTAATTGTACACTCTGAGGGTAAAGGACTTTTCATCTATCTTAATACTGGAAGTGATGCAAATCCGCAGTTTCAGTTCGCAACAGAATGTACAGATTCATCAGGTGCTTCGCTTATTTCACTGACCGGGGCATTTACTATAGTCGATATCGACGGTGATGGGAGTGAAGAATTTATAGCAAGAGAGAATGGAGTCCTGCGGTTATTTAAAATAAAGAACCAGTTTGAAAGCCTTACATTATCGGAAGATCTCAATTGTGGTGGATCCAGAGATGCAACCAAATCCGCTGACATATTGATGATTGAATCGGTTCAAGGCAAACCGGCATTAATCATACGAAAAGGTGATAAACTGCTGGTTTATTCCACTCGTTTGCGAGGTGATATTAATGGTGACAAAAAAGTAGACATTCGAGATATTAGCGAAATTTCAAGAAATTGGGAAATAATTGATAGCGATTTGAATTGGAATCCATCATGCAATTTAAATTTATCTGCAAAAGGAAGCGAGATTATTGATATTAGAGATATAACCAAAGCAAGCTCATGCTGGGAATTGCAGGAATAATCAGAAGGAAAGGACAAGGAATTCCATAACCGCTCAAATCGAACTAAAGATAAAAAGGGTTTGTCGTTGAAAGCACCTGATTAGCGATAGCCCTCTATAGCCTCTCATCCGCATTTTCATATTATGAATTCTCCTGATTTATTTAAAGCAGAAGGAGTTCCGTGCGCATTTAAGAAATATTACTTATCTGGTAATAATGGATGGCAGGAAGTCCTGAATGGAATTCTAAAAAGCAATCAAAGAATTATTTTAAAACCATACACTTATTCTGGTAGCCATCTGTATTACCATTTGTCCTTCTTTCTGTAATAAAATCGTACATAAGGATGTACAATAAACAGTCAAACTTGTAGTGTACGGACTCTTTGCTGATAAATGGCTTACAAAACTCAAAAATGATGTTTCCGGTTTTCAAACGAAGGAGGATCTCCAAATGAAAAAGCTGTTCTTATCCTCGTTTTTCACAGATGTATCCCGGTTATTCGCAGAGCTTATGAATGATGAACACAAAGGGAAAAGAGTTACTTTCATTCCTACGGCTGCCAATCCAGAAAAAATCAGGTTCTTCGTGGAAGCAGACAGAAAAGCACTGCAAAGTATTGATCTTATTGTAGATGAAACCGACATTGCAAACTGCAGCAGAGAAGAGATAAGTGCAAAACTCAATGAAAATGACTACATCTTTATCTGTGGTGGAAACACATTCTACCTTCTTCAGGAACTCAAAAGGAAAAAAATCGATTCCCTGATAGTCTAACATATTAACGGCGGAAAAACATATATAGGCTCTTCTGCTGGTTCGATAATTTTGTCAAAAAATATCGTATATGTATCACGAATGGACAGCCCCAAAAAGGCTCCGGAATTGACCGACTATGATGCTCTGGGAGTAACAGACTTCTACGTTCTGCCCCATTACACCAACGCGCCATTTAAGAAAATTGTACAGAAGATCATTGAAGAGTATGATTCGGAACTGGATTTACGCCCAATAAGCAACAATCAGGTAATAATAGTAAACGGGCAGGAGGTGACTTTAAAAACAAGTAAAGAAACCTGAAACACCATTCATTTAACTTACCATACACTGTCTTAAATACACCCTGCCTGTATTTAAGACAGTGTAATGGCAGAATTATTACTTCACTATATTAACGATGCTGCTCTCGGTCCAACCACTGCCTTCCACCCGCACCAGAAGGCTTCCACTCATATCTACAGGAATTCTGAATGAGCCACCAGATAACGAGTTTCCATACTGTTTCAATAGAAACTTGCCTTTCAAATCAAAAATACTGACTGAAAATTCTCCACTGGAATGCACATTACCTGCAAGAAAGCCCTTCCCGGGAATAAGGGTTACTCTTTCTGCTATCGTTTTGGAGCGGTTCTGAAACCTGCCTTTGATATCCACAGGATTGGGGATCTCAACTGTGTCAAGTATTCCCAGAGATTTTCCACTGTTATCAAATGCTTCCAATCGAAGAATCTTTGCTCCGGCAGGCACCTGGTATTTTCCGGTGAATTTCAAAGAATCAAGCGGTGTAACCGTCACTGAATCTGTCACCAGGACCTCTTCCCCTTGAAGATCAACATAAACAGATCTGACAATTCCAGGATAAAACAGACCATAAGTTCCATTAACAGTCATGGTATCAGCCGTCTGCTGCGCCTCAAGCCGTTTTGTAATCAGACCTGCGTTATTTACTGCAAGCACAGGTCCGGATGCCCTTGTAGCGTACCAGTTTTCTACCATTTTTACAGAGTCACCTGGATTAAGGGTAGTAAGCGGCCCCAAAACCTCTACTTCCACCACCGGCATATTGTCATAGGTATAGACCTGCACCGAAGCTCCACTGTCAGGATATTCTTTCCCCTTTTCATAGGTGAATGTTTTTATATATGCATAACCGTCCAATTGATCGACAAAACAGATCCAGCCGGCACTGCAGTCTGCACCTATCTTCCCGGTCTTATGCATATATTGCACACCCATGATTCCTCCCGGAGCCGCATCAGGTCTCCATTGAGAATCATCTTTACCTTCATGCATATACTGCACATACCCTTTTCCACCACCCAGTTTACTTGACGGGTTGCGTTGAAAATACACCCAGAAGTTCTTAGTATCAACCGGACCATTATTTGAGCAGTTAGTCTGGGTAATATCCCAGATACCGTGTTTCATGGAAGAAGTGCCTTTATTCAACATGGTCATTTCCACCCTGACTCGTGTGGATGCCTTATATACTGTTATCAGACGCTTAAACTGAAGGCCCTTGTGTGTCTTGTATTTCTCATCATTGCTGTCTTCGATCTGACTCTCCATATAAATAACTGCTGAATCAGAATTTGTAGAACGGACAACGCAGGTATAAGGTTTACAATCCAGTTTAGGTGGAGATGGCCAGGTAAAATCGGACTGAGGTGAGGGCAGTGTTCGAAATCCTCCAATCACCGTATTTCCATCTGCGGGAACCTGACCTTTGCTTTCAGGGTGGATGTAGATCGATGGATGATTACCCAGATCATACTGCATAATCCTTCCACCCACTTTAGGCAACATTGCAATGTTTATCAAGTCATTCTTTACCACACAAATTGTATCCCAGGCAACACCCCAGTTGTTGTAGTTCACTATCTTTTCCAATTTGACATCATAAACCTGAGCGAAAGACAATCCGCAGAGTAAGATAAATACGGAGGAAACTCTGATGATTGGACACCTGATCATTATTTCAGCCCCCATTCCTTAAATTTATGAGTAATTATTAGGATTTCTGTTGTTACTCTCTCCCGAAATAGAGATGCATCACAGAATTGAATATGACTATATTAAAATAATAAAGATCAGATATAACTAATAATTGTAACTTGTTTAAACCTGAATCGAAACGATTATTTGATGTGAATAGCATAGAACCTTTAGGTTTATCTGCCCAAACATAAAGGATTTTCGGTCTTAACAATACAGAAAGGGTTTACGCAGAAAAGCAGGTGATTGAAACACACATGCAGATAAATCCAAAGAGAACTACTTCATCACTCTTGAGAAATCAGGTGTATCGCTATAGTACATGTAAAAAAGGGGCCGCATTACGGCCCTTCTTTATCTTTCAGGATATGCAACACCAACTACTTCCTTAAGGACCTCTCCGGTAAACTCCTTCGGAGTACTTGTAGCTATATCCCCAATCGATAGTATTCCTATAATATTTCTCTTTTCATCTTTAACAAGCAGCCTGCGTATCTTCTTGTACTCCATTATGTGAGCCGCCTCTTCCAGTTCCATATCCTCCATACAGAAAAATACCTCTGGTGTCATAACATCCTTTACCCTGGTTGAAGAAGGCTCCCTCCCTTCTGCAATTGCTCTTACAACAATATCACGATCGGTTACCATACCCACAGGTTCGCTTCCTTCAAAGACCGGAATAACACCTTCATTTTTATCCCGCATCTTCTCTGCTGCTTCCCTGATCGTATTATCCGGACGAACAAAATCCACTCCATAGGTCATAACTTCATTGACTTTCATGGAGACCTCCTTTCCCCTTATAAGGATTACGGAATAAGTAGATTTTAGATTTTGGGAATAGGATAGTAGGTTTAAAATTGAGATTTAAAATTTTAGATTGAAGGGATTAAAGAAGTAACCCCCCTTAGTAAGACTTAATAAGGGGGGCAAAGGGCAATTGCTAATTAATTAGCATAAGTGTTCTGTTTCGATATAAGCAGATTTACAATTTCCGATTTCGGTATTCTTATCGTAACCGCTATAGCAACACAATCATAGATTTCTAAGTGTGCTTATTCGCTCTCGCTGCCACCATCGTTATTGTCCATATCGCTGCTGCTATCATTGTTATCTATATCGCTGCTGCTATCATTGTTCGGAAAAGGCATCAAGTTGTACCTTTGCATCGTTAAAATCGAATATGCTATTAATGTCGGCACTTTGCTTTATAGCACCTTTAATCGTATATTGTGTCGTTTTAGTTACAGTTCCTCCGGCTGAGATGCCCCCCCAAACAGAGCCCCCATCTCCCGTGAGCTCTACATTCCCACCTGCCACAAGAACGTTTTCAGGGTAATTCCCAGTATTTGCCCATTGTGTACCAATACTATAACCATCTTTGATTATTACATTCCCAGATGCAGCCAGACTACCCCAAGTCTGATCATTATAAGAAGTAAAATCCCCAAAGGTCAAAACATTGTACCCACCGGTTATATCGACAAAACCGGCATTGGCCTGTGTTGCTAAAGCGATGGCTGTAACAACAACGGTCGTTAAAAATTTCCTGTTCATTTAAAACCCTCTTGTTGTGAAGTAATATTTGTTTTATTTATTAGATTGATAGATAACAAAATAATTTAATGTATTTGCAATGTGTTAAAAAAATAACAAAGATAAGAATCTGAAACTCGAAACAAGAACTGAAAGAGATTCTAAATCACTAAACTATGAATTTCAAACAGAGAACAAAAATAGGATTAAATGGCACTTAAAATCTACCATTTAATCCTATTCCTTTTCTTGTTTCGAATTTCGTATTTCGAATTTTATAAATTTATTTTTTTCTATTGCGTACAAAGCCTAAACCGAGCAAACTGATGCCTAAGAATGATAACACTGCCGGTTCTGGGACGGATGTAGCCGGTTCTGGGATGGAAGTAAAACTGACACCCTTTACGGAAAAATCGTGTAATACTCCTAAACACGATTCTGCTTTTGCAGAAAAACTGATACTTGAAACAGTTTTGTTGATATCAAGGGTTAACTCACCATTATTATTTGCAGTTACAAAATAGCCGATCTCTCCGTCGCTCAGTTCGTAACTACCTTCTTCTTCCCAGGATGCAAGAACAATTTTCTTTCCAAAAATTTTTACATAAATTTGATCTGAATAAAGATTACTGATAAAAACCGACTCAAGGTTTACTTCTTTATCAAAAGAGATTGTCAGAACTTCGGGATAATCTATTTCATAAGGAAGATCATCGATGATGAACCTGGAATAATCAACACCTAAACCTGCACTACTTCGGGTAAGTTCAGCCCCATCTGGAGATGCAGTCAAAGTGATTCCATACTCTTCACTTGTAAAAGAAGCCTGCCCATGAGCGCCACTGAAAGCATCATCAGTAAAATAGACCGGTGCTGCAGATGCCATATAAGCCATCCCTGCCTCCCCAACAACAACAGAAACTAAACGGTTCATCCTGTAACTCCTATTAAAAGCCAAAACCAAATAATTGAGTGCATAGTTGCATGCTAATTCCATGCCAAAAAATTCTTTTAGACAGCTCTCATTTCAGTGATTTTAAAAGTAACACTTTGTTTTTTGGCTATTTATTGTTTTTTCCATTTTACTTATGATGCCCTGACCGTTTTTTCTTAATCTTGCTGTAGCATGCTTAAATAGCAATGCATTAGCCTGGTAACGTAATCGCTCGTCCAACACATGTTTCTCCTCCTCCGCGCTTATACAATATTAATATAGTAACGTATAAAGGAGGATATATGTCACGTACACAGAGTAAATATGATTGGCCCCACCACATAGCGCAACAGAAATCAAGTGGACTTTCGGTTAAAGAATACAGCGCACAGCACGGTTTCTCACCCTTGTCATTCTATGTCAATCGTAAGAAATTAATGAAGCCTGCACTACCGCCGAAAAAAGAAACTGCCCAGGCAATGCCATCATTTTTAAACCTGGGGACATTACGACAACGCAACTCTGTCCTGATAAGCTTTCCTGATGGAACCAGGGTTGAGATTAACGGGGAGCAAAGCACTGAGCATTTGTGTTCTATTCTCAAGACACTTCGTACAAAAGGGGGTACCCGGTGTTAAGCTTCCCATCAACGGTAAAAGTATTCGCATGTATAGAGCCTATTGATATGCGAAAGTCATTTGACGGCCTCTGTGGTTGTGTTGAGCAACTACTTGGCGCAGATCCCCTTAGCGGACATCTCTTTGCGTTTTTCAACAAGAGAGCTACCATGGTGAAGGTCTTGCTCTGGGACCGTACCGGTTTCTGTATCTGGTTTAAACGTCTTGAAAAGGGGCGTTTCAGTATTGCATCTCTCAATGCTAATGGTAGCGCTATGGAGTTACCGCAACTGATGTTGATTCTGGAAGGGATTGATCTTGGGGGGGCGCGACAACGGAAACGATATCGGATTCCTTCTGCCGCATGAGTAAAAATTAACAAAATAATACTTGTGTAGTCAATTTGGTTTATACATATTATAGATCGTGAAAACAACCGACATAAAATCAATCAACGATCTCCCCACTGATGTCAATCAACTAAAGCATTTAATGTGGTCTCTAATTCTGGACAACCGAAAACTCACCGATGAAAATATCCTGCTGCGAAAGGAAGTCTTCGGGAAAAAGTCTGAAAAACAAACAGTTGCTGATGATTGCCAGTTGGAAATGATTGAACTTCTCAGTCAGATCGTTCCCAACGTTGCTCCAACACAAAAAGATGAATATATCGATGTTAAAGCAACAAAAAGAAGGAAAAATCATCCCGGACGTAATGCTATCCCCGATAGTGTTGAAACTCATGAACACCTTATTGATCTTCCGGAGGATCATAAAAATTGCAATAATGGTTGTGGGCCACTCAAGCAAATTGGAGAACAAAAGAGAACCGTTATCGTTCGTATTCCTGCAAAGTATGAACGACATATCTACATTCAACCTGTCTATGCCTGTAATAAGTGTAAAGACACTCCCGTTGCACAAGAGATGCCTGTTGTATCTCCTCTTCCAAGAATCATTCCTGACATCAACCTGTTGCTCTTTGTAATCCTGAGCAAATATCAGTTTCATCAGCCTCTTTATAGAATACAGAGGCTGATCTATCACGAGTCGCAGATCTGGTTCACTCGATCCACCATGGTGGGCTGGATCGCTGAGATCTGCGTACCATTGAAAAGGATCTACAACCATCTTGTCAGTGCAGTCAAAAACAGTTTCTGTATACACTCTGATGATTCCAAAATTAAACGATGTGGACACACAAGTTACATGTGGCCATATGTCAACGGAGAACAGACTGCTGCCGTATTTGACTATCGAGAAACCCGCAGCGCTGCCGCGCCCAGAGAGTTTCTCAAGGGGGTTAAGCCCGGCACGTATCTTATGACCGATTGCTATAGCAGCTATAATGATTCGGTAAAAAAATACCAGCTTATCCAGATGGCTTGCATGATGCATGTGCGCAGGGAATTTATTGAAGCAATCGAGACTAAATACCATATCGAGTACAACAGGAAGATTCTTCGCTTTATCAGACATCTTTACCGCATCGAACGCTTCGCAAATGAAAAAGGATTCTCTGTAGAGCAACGATTCGATATTCGGCAACGTTGCAGTAAGGTGATTCTGGAACAGATGAAAGACTCTCTGATGAATCCTGGTATAACCATTGTTCCTCAGTCTCGTACAGCCAAGGCAATTAATTATGCTCTGGGACACTGGGATCGAATCATACGTTTCCTGGAACGCGGTGATCTCCCTATTGATAATGGCATTGATGAGCGAGTCATTCGGGATTTGGCCATTGGTCGGAAAAACTGGATACCGGTTATGTCCGATGAGGGGGGAAAGCGTATGGCGATCCTTTACTCGATTATCGCGACTTGTAAGCTTAATTGCATTAACCCGGAAGAGTACCTTAAAGATATCCTGATGAGGATGGCCATTCGGCCTGCGGAGGCCGATGTCAGTGATCTCACGCCTGTTGAGTGGCTTAAGGCTCGTAACGGTGGTAAACTTCCTGAAAAGAAACCACTTTATCCATCTGTTCGCTGATAACACAGAAATAATACTCCCGTTTATTTATACTTATTGAAGTATAAGTCCTGCGGGACTGCAATCTGTATGTGTTGCTCAAGCGATTACGTTCCCACCCGATAACCACTGAAGGACGCAAAAACATTAATAGCAATCTTCAGGAGAGTATGCAGTAATTATGATAGACATAATTTTCAAACTTTTACACACATTTAATGCTTATAATACACTCAGG
>JAAYPC010000098.1 GCA_012519985.1 Fibrobacter sp. | reverse complement strand
CGGAGTATCGCCAATCAAAGAAATCTTAAACAGTCCTTTTTTCCGGTTAGCCAGAAACATAGAAAAGCATCTTAAAGGCAAATGCTTTTCCTGTAATCACAGCCGAATCTGCATCGGGTGCAGAGGAAATGCATTCAGTGTAGGCATTAACAATGGAATGTCGCCTGAAGATGCTCTATGCAGCCCTGATCCGCTTTGTCTTAAATAAATTCAGATATGGCAAGTCACAGCGATTCCATAAGCTTTTATAATTCACTGAAACAGCCGCTGCTTATTTTAAGCTCACGCGCCGGACGGGGTAATATCAGTATTGCAGAGGCAATACATGAGTATTTTTATCCTGAAGCAAATGTATTTCACAAGTCCATCGAAGATTTCATGCCCCGGAAGATAGTTAATGAAGATCTGCTGAGATATAAATTCATCTCTAATAATCTTACTTTTCTTCTTTCCCTTATCTATACTATTCCGTTTTTTTATTATCGTAAACTTATTCGGGAAAAATTCCGTACTACCAGACTTTATGCATATAAAGAATTTCTGCAATCCAATCATATCAAAACAGTGGTTTGCGTCAGTCATCGACAGGCATTCTGGACTGCAATTTTAAAGCGTAATGAATCCCTTGATATTTCTATCTATGGCGTACTTACAGAATTTGGAAATAATCTTGGCTGGAAATACATTTTCTGGGATATGATAGATGGATTTATCTCTCCTTTGCCAGCCAATACACTTTGCATGAACATTCCAGGAACAATTCACTTTAACTGCCTTGCGCTTCCTGCCCGTTCCATATTCTATTCAATTCCACAAGCTACGACTAAAAATCAATGTCTTTTGATGGGGGGTTTTTTTGGTCAAGGGCAAATAATGAAAACATTGAAATTGCTTCATTCGCATTTTCCGGAAATTAATATACATGTAATATGTGGAGATAATAAAAGACTGGAAAACAGAATCAAAAACAGATATAGAAATGACAGTAACATTTTTGTATACGGATTGATTGATTCAATTAAAGACATCTTATTACACTGCAGTTGTGTCATCACCAAACCAGGTATGGCTACCCTGCTTGAAGCAAATGCCTCCGGACGGAAAATTTTTCTTTTTAGAGGAATACCGGTTGCCGAAATAAATAACGCGCGCTATGCAATCAGCCATTTCAATGCAGAATGGTTTTCTGTTTCATCTTTTTCTAAATGGTTAAGAACATCTTAATTTTGAGGAATCACCATGGGATTAGATTTTCGCTTCAGGGATTTTGCATATCCTTTGGCGATCTTTAATAAAAAAAGACAATTTGACAAGCATCAATATCTCTCTTTGGAAGCACTGGAGCAGTATCAACTTTCCCGACTCAAGGAAATAATTGCTCATGCTTATGCTGCAATCCCTTATTACAGAAAATCATTCGATTCAATGGGAATCTGCCCTTCAGATATCCAGTCCCTCTCAGATACTGCCTTCCTGCCTTTTCTTTCCAAGGATATTCTTAAAGTTTCTTTCTCTGAGCTCTGTGCTCGTGACTTAAAACGATTCAAACCATTGGAATTGCACACAAGCGGGACTACCGGAGGCCAGGTAAAATTCCTGGTTGATAAATCCTCCAATATTCTGGAATTTGTTTATTACTGGAGATTCTGGGGATGGCATAGATACCGATTAGGAGACAAATTTGCAGAATTTTCTGCACAGCATTTTACTCCCATCGAAAAAAACAGTGATAAATTTTTTGAATTTAATCCTGTTACAAACCGCATGCTGATTAACAGCCTGCTGTTATCTGTTACAAATATTAATAAATATGTCTCCATATTCAAAGCACACAAACCTCTTTTTTTAAAGGGCTTGCCATCAAATCTTTATGTTTTCGCTCTCCTGTGTAATGAGGTTAAACACCATGGAATTTCTTTTAAAGCCATATTCAGTCAAGGAGAAAACCTCTTTCCCAATCAGAAGAAGTTCATTGAACAGGTGTTTTCATCTCCGGTTTTTGATTCCTATGGACATCTTGAGCGGACTGTAGCTATTTCTCAGTGCCCTTACGGAAACTATCATATCCATTCTGATTACAGTCTTGTAGAACTCATTAAACCCAAAAACGATTTCCTTTCTTCTATTCCACTTAAAAAGGGGCAATCCATTTTTGAGGTTGTGGGCACCTCTTTGCATAATTACTGTATGCCCCTTGTCCGCTATAAAACCGGGGACCTTGTTATAACAGATTCGGCGCAAAAATGCTGCCCCTGTAAACGATCTTTTCCCCTGATCAATTCGGTAATCGGAAGGGATTCTGATATCATTATCACACCTGATAAAAGGGCAGTAACCGCTTTGTATGTGGCTTTGGACAGGCTTCCAGGTATTACCTGTGGACAAATTATTCAGGAATCGCCTTCCATGCTGGAGATTAGAATCTCCTGTAGTAGCGATAATATCTCTCAACTGCAGAATCTTATCAAGAAAGAAGTGAGTTCATTTACCGGAGATTCGATGAGTATCAAAGTCAAAAGATGCAGTCCGGAGGAGTTGTATACTGCAGATGGCAGGAAGTTCAAATCAATAATTTCGCATGTTGACCCTTCGGTCATTCTCAGTTGAGCCGATTATGTATGCACAGCTTATCGCTGTATCGAAAAACCTTCATGCGTTTCTAATCAACAAATCTATTATTTTCTTAGAATTCAGTGTAACATTGAACATAGCGTTGTTTGATAATACACTAAATAATTGTTCTGCTAATCTTTATGCGGCAGCAGAACACATCCCAGATCAGAAGCTGATAATCATCTCATTAATTCATAAAAACTAAAAAGGGAGCGTAGTAGAATGAGAAGAATAACCAAATTTTTGTTTCTTTTAACCATTACAGCCACAGTTTTATTAGCCCAGAGTGACAATCTCCTGACCAATGGAAACTTTGAAACCTCTTCTCAAACTGGCTGGAATCTGTCATTATATAACGAAAATTCAGAAACCGACACCGCACAAGCTACCAAAGAGATCGATACCCTTTCCGGTACAGCTAAAGAAGGAAAGGGATTTATGCGTATCACAGTCACAAAAGTTACTTCAGAAAACTGGCATGTTCAGCTTTTGGATCCAGCATGGCGGGCAAAAGCAGGGTACACCTATTATTACTCGGCATGGGTCAGGGCTGATGCTCCCCATCAGGTGCAGATTAGTGTTTATGGTGATGCACAAAGCGTATATACCTACCGTACCAGCAGCAGCCCTTTCACAGTTGATACACAATGGCAGGAATTAACTATGATGTTCACTGCAGACAAGGACGGTGCAGGTGCACATAATTTTGCACTGGTGTTAGGTTTCGAAACAGGTGTATACGACATAGATAACGTGGTAGTAAGAGAAGAAGCACCTCCTGCCGATGGCGCCCTCTATATAAATGGAGACTTTGAAAAAGGAGGTTTAGGGTGGAATGTTCAGATTCAGGGTGATGCCGAGGCTACTGTCAGTTATCCGGAAGAAGGAGCCAAATCTGGTGACAAATTCTGCCGTATCGAAGTAACAGCACTGCCGGAAAAACCTTATGAACTGCAACTGCAGGATGAGTCCTGGACCTGTGAACAGGACCGGGATTATGTTTTTGAATTCTATGCTAAAGCAGACAATGATACTTCTAAGATACAGGTAGCAGCTCAGACAGGTGAAACGAGAGAATGGGCAACCCTGAATTCAATAGATATCAATTTAACCACCGAATGGACAAAACACACCCTCACCTTTTCCACAGGTTCTATTGAAGGAAAAGATTCGGTCAACGTAAACATCACCTGCGGTTACAATCTTGGCGTTTATGATTTCGACAGCATGTCTCTTGTAATAGTACCGGTTTCGGTTCGCCCCTCTTCCAGAATAGCTTCCATCAGCCATTCTCAGCCTTTTACCATCCGCATACTGCCAGGACAGCTTCAGTGTATTCCAGGTGGAAACAGATATGTTAACAAAATCGATATCCATGATCTGCAGGGGAGAGTTTTCTATTCCGCCAATTTTAATGGAAGTAAGACAAACAATTACCTTCTCCCCCGCCCTTCCAGTGGCACCTGGCTTATAAAACTCGACTCCGGTAAGGACATTCAGCAGCAGAAAATCGTCCTTCCGTAATTGATTAAAGCAAACAACATCTTTACCAAAAACTAAGCCCCTCGAAGCGCCCCCCTTACAAAGGGGGCGCTTTCCCGCAGGGGGTTCTTTCCAATTAACACCCATCAAACACCTGCGCTTAATCAGCCATTTTGAACTCTACAATCAATTTGTCATTTCGAACGAATGTTAGAAATCCTTCAGGGAGGAAGAAAGATTTCTCCTCGAGGACTCGTCGAAACGACATGATTACTCGCAGACTCGTCAAAATGAGTGGACACCTTGAGAACTCTTCGAAATGACTTGATTACCCGCAGACTTGTCACAAACAAAAAAGGCTACATGAATTAAATCACATAGCCTTCCCCTCTTTATTCAGGTGAATTGAAGCCCCTATACAAGTAATACAAACTTACTGATAACAGTTCTTCATTTTAAATATTCTACTCACATATTTGTTCGTCCAGGATTGATCCATGGCATAAATATAATTCCCAATAATAATTACCTGTTGAGGGACTATCGTTCTTGAATAATTGGTAAGCAATTGGCCGTTGGATTCCAGTACGCAAAAACCACCAGCATGCGCTGCAAAGATTCTGCCACTTTGCGGCTCAATTGACATTCCCATTATAAATGACATGGGCGATTTGAGGACATCCAACGAGTTGGGATGTCCACCATCATATAGTATCATAATGTCTTTTGTATTAATCACTCTTATAGAAACTCCATTTGAATCAAAGACTTTTATCCCTCTTTCGAATTCGTAGGCATAGATATTTCCATTTTCATCGGTAGCTATTGCAGTTATACCACAATCATCACTTATTCCGGTACCAAATCTACCCCAGGATCTTATTATAGAACCCGACGTATCGCATATATAGATACTGTCTTTCCTGGAGCTGACCAATATTAAACGATCCTTGTTATCTACTGAAAAAAGAGATGCGCCAATGCCTAAAGAGAAAGTCGTATCAGGACTGCCCACAAAATTGTATTTCCTGATTACCATACCATTATTATCAAAAACCAGTATCTTATGTATATATTCACTATACACATCTGCAACATACAACCTGCCATCTGTACCGGTTGCCAGGTCAAGCGGGTTATTCAGAGAAGTATCACTCAGAGTACGGATGAGATTGAAACTGGTATCAAACTGCCTGATAAGCTTTCCATCTACGACATAAAACGATTCGTCTGCAGCAATCATACAACTGGGGCCATGCCTTTTTCCAGCGATCTTGGGGTATTCATCCAGATATAAAGTATCAAGTAATGAGAATATGGAGATGTTTTGTGCAAATACTACCCCGGATTTAACGCTCTCTGTCGAATCCTTTTTCACCATAGACACTCTGTATGAATAAGATCTATTGGGAAATAATACTGAATCATGAAATTCCGGTTCTACAAGAGGTAATTCATTGTACTTTATATAATCACCATTATTAACACTTCGATAAACGTTGAACCCCAGGATAAGCGATGTGTCTATCACATCCCAGTACAGGTTGACAATCTGCTTTAATGTATCGATCTCTATGGTCAGATTCCTGATCTCCGGAGTTCCAACAAACGGCAGTTCAACATTACCCAGATTTGTAGTGTCTCCTGCAGTTACACTTATATTAGTTCCAAGATATCCATAATTTTTATCACTTGATACAATCCGTAAATCATAATTTCCTTCTGCAAGATCATCCAGACAGAAAAAGCCTTCACTGTCTACAGTTGCAAACCTTAGAACACCAAACACCAGAACGTAAACATCTTCAGGATTACCCCCTGATGAGAGGTTTATGGTTCCTTTTACAGCCCCCGCTGGCTTGAGAGTATCATCAGGAAGAATTATGGATGAATCCGGATTTTCAACAGCGACCGAATCGTACAAAGCATAATTATTGTTTCCATCGGTGCATTCAATCATATATAATCCCGGATCAACTTTTTGAATGGAAAAAACTCCCTGATCATCAGTGGTGGTTATCACAGAATCAACAATCGTTTTCTTCAGGCTCATTTGGCCAATATCTACAAGTGCATTTTTCTCCCGCAGATAAACCGCAGCATTTCTGGCCGGAGTCTTGCCATCAACCTCGTATAAAGTTCCTTTAATAGCAGCAACCGTAGGATTACCAATCAGCGTTCCATTCCCGGAAACATCCTGTTTGGAACAGGAAAGTAAACAGATCAGGAAACCTATTATGCAAACTAAAATCCTCAAAACCTTCATAATTCCTCCAGTGAGTTTCATTTTTATGATCAATATTATTTTACTGCATCTTCTTTTTGTTTACTTTGAGCGCTTTTTCTCAACTTAGTACTTACAGAGACCGGAAATAGCTGCAGGTTTAACTGATAAACTCTGTCAGAATTCCTATCCTCTTCTGCAATAGCAAGAACCTTGTCCTGAAAGAGTCTTATCTCAGAGCAGATTTTTTCATAAGCTTGCGCAGAAATACCAAGGGTGAGCCCGGAGAAGTTCCGTTCCTTTTTGGGCAGGCTTTGAAGAGCCTTCGAGGCATTCTCCATACTGATCAGATGAAACTGTTGAACAGCCAATGTGTGCAGTTCCTCACCGGTAGAAAGTATCTTGCTGCTTATCCGATATGTTCCATCCTCCATCTTCTCAATCAGTTCCAGTCTTAAAAGCAGTTCTATTGATTTCTGCACCTGTTTTGGAGTTAACTGGGGGTAAACCATTCTGGCCAGCACATGTGGATCATTTATTGAAGGATAAAGATCAATCAGAGAACGAATCACCACATGATACCACTGGGAATAGAACTCATACTGATCTTTACGAAGATTTCTTGCCTGACTGGCTTCAACTGTAACCGGACGAATTGCATTCAATTTCTCAAAATAAAAATTACGCTCGGTGAAATCGGTGGATTGATTGAAGTATACCAGATTCTCAAAATAAGCAGCTTCTGTCTTGGAAAGATTCATGGCAATGCTGAGTTTTACCACAGAGTTGCGGGAAAGTGATTTTTTCCCTTTTATGACATTGAACACAAACGATTTACTGGCAAAACCTGCCTTCTGGGAAAAACTCTGATAGGAAAAGGTGGGAAGAATGGCTTTCTTTTCTTCATAATAATCACCCAGAAATTGCCTGTAATCCTGGTAACTGAAAATATTTGGCATAAGGCGCCCTCCTTCTACACGTACAATCTACCTTAATTTTGACAGATATACAATCCTTAGAACAAAAAAAGGTGTTCGACTGGAGAACGGTTACCTTTACATTTGTCGGACTGAAACATGTCGGATCGGATGATTGAGATTTGTTCCTCACTACTGTTTTCGGATTCAGCTTACCGATTTTTCAGTTTATAAATTTTCGTCTGATCACCAGTGGTTCTTCGTAAAATGATTAAAATGTAGTTGTTTAGTCTCATTGAAAAGACTTCTCTCGAAGACAGACGAAGTGACAAACAACGAATGTTCGTCAAAGTAACAAACAACGAAGGCTCTAATCGTTTGTCTTAACCTGTTTTTTTCGGTTTCTTCCTCCTGCACCTCCTATTATTTTGAATGAACATGCCTGGATAGTGTTCTCTGCAGAATTCCGAAGATTCTCGATTTTCTCACTTATTGAAAAACCACAATCAACTCGTATTCAATCAGGGATAACAAACCCGGATGGAGTAAAAACTGTGATTAATCCAGAAAACGATAACCCTGAACAGAAACTTGCACTTGGCTTCCTGCAATACACCTCAGAAAACGTTTTTCTGACCGGGAATGCAGGTACCGGAAAAACCACTTTTCTTCGTAACCTCAAAAAACAATCACCCAAAAGAATGGTTGTGCTTGCCCCCACCGGTGTTGCTGCAATCAATGCCGGAGGTGTAACAATACACTCCTTCTTTCAAATGCCTTTCGGGCCATTGGTCCCGGGCACATCTGCATTAAAAAATTCCTATGCACAACCAGACAAGAATGCTTCAACCAGATACCATAAGTTCAGCCGTGATAAATTGAATATTATCAGAAGTCTTGATCTGATAGTAATCGATGAGATCAGTATGGTGCGAGCGGATCTTTTGGATGGAATAGATGAGCAGCTCAGAAGACTCAGAAAGAATGACAAGCCTTTTGGTGGAGTTCAACTGCTATTAATCGGAGATCTTCAGCAGCTTCCCCCGGTCACCAAAGAAGATGAATGGGAGATCCTTAAACCCTATTATAATACCCCTTTCTTTTTCGGAAGCAGGGCGCTGCAGCAGTCAAAATACCTGACTATAGAACTGAAAAAGATTTACCGGCAAAATGATCAAAAATTCATAAACCTTTTAAACAAAATCCGCTATAGTGACAGAAGTCCGGATACCCTGGCTCAACTCAACAAAAGATATCAGCCCGGTGTCAATCTCGATACTGAAGGATGTATCATCCTTACTACCCATAATTATCAGGCAAAAAGGATTAATGAAGAAAGGATGAGAAAACTCCCGGGTAAGCTCCATAAATTTACTGCTAAAATAGAAGGGGAATTCCCTGAATACTCCTATCCCACCGATTTTGAACTGGAGATCAAACAAAGCGCTCAGGTGATGTTTATCAAAAATGACTCTTCTCAGGAAAAGCGTTTCTTCAATGGTAAAATAGGCAAGGTTGAAAAAATAGAAAATGGCATCATTTATGTGAACTGTCCGGGTGATTATGAAACCATAAAGGTAGAACCGGAAATATGGCAAAATATCAAATATGCACTTAATCATGACACAAACGAAATTGTGGAAACCGAGATTGGCAGTTTCACCCAGTACCCTCTTAAGCCGGCCTGGGCTATTACCATACACAAAAGTCAGGGGCTTACCTTCGACAAGGTGATTATCGATGCCGGGGCTGCATTTACTCATGGCCAGGTCTATGTAGCCCTGAGCAGGTGCAAAACACTCGAGGGATTGATCTTGACCACACCTGTTTCTCCGCGTGTACTTATCAGTGACCCTTCAGTATCTCAGTTTACCCGAAATATTCAGGACAATCAGCCCGACGAACTCCAACTGAAAAAAGCATCTATAGCCTATCAGCAGAAACTGCTTAAAGAGCTCTTTGATTTCTCTGAACTGAATAGACAAATCAATTACTTTCTGAAACTGGTCAATCAGAATCGTGAAAACATTCTTCAGGACATCATCACCTCCCTGGATAAATATGCTGCTGCCACAAAAGCAGAAATTCTTGACATCTCCCAAAAATTCGCATCTCAGATCCTTTCTCTTCTTTCTCAGGACCCTGATGTAGAAAAAAACCAGCAGCTCAAAGAACGGATTAAAAAAGCCGTTCCCTATTTTGTTTTGAAGATTCAAACCTGTATAGGTGGTTTCCTGCAGTCCGCAGAAGAAATAGATTTCGACAACCAAGAAATCAGAAAGCACTTTGAAGACTGTATAAAGAGACTTAATGATCTGTATAACACTAAATTTTGCTGTCTGGAAGCCTGCAGGGATCACTTTTCGGTTGGAGCTTTTCTGGAAGCCAGATCAAAAGCTGCAATCCAAAAACCTGCTGCAGTAAAAGCCAAATCAACCGATACAGTTACTTATGATAATTCACATCCTGATCTGTTTCAGCAACTCAGGCTCTGGAGATCTAAAATGGCCTCCTATTACGATTGTCCGGAATATATGATCCTTCATTACAAGACAATTGTGGAAATAAGCTCCCGGCTCCCCTCTTCAATACGTGAGCTTAAAAAAATCAAAGGGATGGGAAAAAAGAAACTCGATGAATTCGGTTCACAGATTCTGGAAATCATCGATAGCTATTGCAAGGATGCCTCAATCTCACACACTATCAAAAGAGATCTGCCTGAAGAGCTGTCAAAGAGAAAGCTGGATACAAGACAGATAACCTTTGACCTCTTTAAATCCGGTAAAACGCTGCAGGAAATAGCTACTCACAGGAATCTGGCCCTTTCCACCATCGAAGGGCACATATCACATTTTATTACCACCGGCGAACTTGCTGTCGATCAAGTCTTAAGTCCTGAAAAGCTCTCAGAAATTAGCGACTATTTCTTAACTCACGAATCAAAATCGCTTTCTGTGGCAAAAGAACATTTCGGCGACAAATTCACTTACGGGGAGCTCAGAATGGTTATTGCGCACCTGAACTGTGTTGCAGCCGAAGATTATAAGGGACATCCGGACTCAGTGCCACAATAAAATCGCTAAGCTCTGTTATCTGGCGTTTGATACTCTCGATATGGTAATTAACAAAATTCTTTGTGTTATGAGTCTGTGAATTCTTTATTGCAGTCAGCAGATCGATTCTGCTTGAATACATCTGAAAAAGCTGATTGCAACAAACCAGAATCGATGCACTGTCCTTGTAACTGTGCTGCAGCAGGAATTTCATATACCGTATTTTCTCAGATATTGGAAAGGTTTTCATGTTCTTGAACCAGCGATCATTGTCATGGATGCTGTTGCATATACTGTCCATTCGGTTCTGAAGTCTGTCTATAATGAGGGTATACTTGTTGTTCTCATCGATTTTTATCGTCCTTGCAGAAAAAATGTCTACACTATCCCGAAATATCCGTTCGCTGGAATCAATTTCAACCGGTTTATAGACTTCCATTTCCTTCTCTTTTCTGATCTTTTCCTCTTTGATTGCAACATCAGCGCGTCGATAACGGGAGATCACAAGCGAATCGGCAACCCGTATGGAATCTGCCACCCTCAGAGAATCGATTCTTTTAAGAGAATCTGCAGCGTGTTTTTCTACAAGTGCACGCGAATACAAACGCAGTTTGGCTTCGCTGGAAATCGAAAAAAGGGCCAACAGCACTATTCCATAGATCAGTTTCATACCAGCCTTTCTGAAAATGTGAAGCTCTTTAGATACCTTGAAGAATTAATAATATTACCATCTTTTATCAACTGGTTCAAGAAAAGTAAAATAAATCAGATACTCTGCCAGATACAGATTCTTTTTCAGTAGTCTTCACTATCATTCAACATGATTTAGGAAATTTTGACTAAAAGAGCCCCCTAACCCCAAAAGGGGGAACTAAGACCCACAATCAAGCTACCCAGCCACATTATGCGATCCTAAAGTCCCCCGATGTACATCGGGGGATTAGGGGACTGGGATTTACCGAGCAGGGATTTAAGAGATAAATTTCTCCAAAGAAATCGTCATAGTACTCCTAGCATCGTTGTTAAGCACACAATGGACTCACCATTGTGCTCCTAGCAACGTTGCTAGGAATATCATACACTCTCCGTTGTACTCCTAGCACTTTTGCTAGGAATGCGATGCTCTCACCATTGCACTCCTAGCATCTTTGCTAGGAATACTATGCTCTCTCCATTGTGCTCCTAGCATCTTTGCTAGGAATACAATGCCCTCACCATTGCACTCCTAGCATCTTTGCTAGGAATACAATGCCCTCTCCATTGCACTCCTAGCACCTTTGCTAGGAGTACTATGCTCTCTCCATTGTACGCCTGACATCCTTGCTAGGAGGATTATGCTCTCTCCATAGTAGGTTTTAAACAGTTTTCAGACATACTACACTCTCATCATAGCATCTCAGAAACCAATTTAAAGAACATGAAGTGGAAAACTCTATAGCATGAAGAAGTGTTGAAAGTGTGCTGGGAGATTTCCTTTGCACTGTATTAGAAAATGGTGTTCTCTATTGTGATCAGAGAGAAGTTTTTTTTGGAAATTGTGCGGGTATACAATCAATGGGATCCCCTTCTCTTTAACGGTAAAGAAAGAGAAGGGGAAAAGATCAGTTAGTAAAAACTGTTTCTTCAGCTAAATCGGCTTCTTCCTTGGTATCATTTCCTTTTTTAGGATTAATTGTTGGGAACAGTTTATCAGTGATTTTTTTTCCGAATAACTGTTTGGACTTAAGGATTGTATTATTGTATGTCTGCACCAGTTTAAACTTGGCAGCATCCAGTTCAGCCTTGCAGGAGTTCCTTATTTCTTTGGCTGCACCCAGATTTTGGAACGCCTCTTTTGATTCGTTTACCATTTTTTCCAACTCTGTGGCACTTTGCTGTAGGGGATGATCCGGAGCAAGAGTATGGATACGGTCAATTAATTTCAGGGTATCAGTAATCTGCAACTTGTCATTTTTCCTGATAATTGTAGAAACTGTCTTGGGGAAAATTATGGAATAGATCTGTGATTGAAGGTCGTTCCGATCTATCTTCTTGCATTCCTCGGAGATATCACGAATTTTGTCATCAAGATTATTATCTTTCTGCTGTGTGATATCGTACGCATAATCCACGTTTTCCTCTGAAGCAATGTACATCGCTTCTTTCTGCTGGACATCATTGATAACCTCCTGTACATCGGGTATAAGCTGCTCGGCACCACTGACCTGAGTGCACAAACGGATGAATCGTTTGCTGAATCTTACGCATCGACCTGGTGAAAAGGTCATTTCCAGACTCTGAGCCATGATAATTCTCCTTTTCTGACAAGACATGTGAATGAATAATCCGCATTCATTGATGCGGGGTTGATGATTTTTCAATGGGAAAGTAACACACTAACAATTCAACAAATGACCTTTTCAATATATATGGTGCAGGTCATTTTTAAATACAGGAAAGCTGACTCTATTACAATATAATTTGATTTTACATTGAGTATTAATTTTTTTTAAAAAATTTCCAAACAGATCGGCACGGGAGAATGAATATGGGAAAGAATATCGAAGTGGAAGAAAACCCAAGTACGAAACGTTTAGAGTAAAACCGAATCGGAAATGGGAAACGGGTAAAGAAAGAATAACGAATAACGAATATCGAATTTCGAAGTAGAAGAGAGACCAGAACCACTAACCATCTATCGAAATAAAAGTAAAAACAGATTACCAATTCCTATTCGTGAAATTCGTCAGAATGTCATCTGAATCGGATGTTTGTCTGATGTTCTTAACTTCGATATTCGTTATTCGATATTCATTATTTTTTCCTGTTGCGTTTTCCCATTCGCTGCCGCCTAAATCAATCGATAGCTATTTAATAATGCTGAATCTTGTATGATACTTTTTATCCCCAGTATCGATTCTCAGCAGATATTTCCCGCAATGAAGAGTTTCGGTGCCGGGAATACTGAATTGATAATTAGCTGTACTGGAAAAAATATTCCCCTTTAAAACTGTCCTGCCAGAGAGTTCATATATGGCAAAGCTGATCCCTTTCGATTCTTCAGTTCTCAATCTAAATCTTGGCCCGGACGTGCAATATATTACCTGTAACGCTTCCAGGTTATCCATTGTCCTGGGTTTCTCCTTCTTTACCGATACCCCAGACATCAGAATCGAAGCAGCAGTACTAAGAAGGGGTTGTGTCCCGTCAGATAACCTCCCGGCTTTCAACTCCCAGATAATGGCACCACCAAAACCTTTTTCCATACAGTATTCAGCCTTCAGTCCAATCGATAAAGTATCATCGAAACTGAAATATTCGTTTGTAGATGAAAGACAGTATGGAACCATGGCAGTTTCATCCCAGTATCTGGTATATTCTCCAGACTCTATTTTACTGACTAACACCGAATAGTTTATCGAAGACTGCCCAGATCCGGTAAACGGTTGATTCGGTCCCTGACATCCAGTAAAACTTTTTCCATAGAAAGCCATACCAATATTCAGTTTTGAGGCAGGCACACCTCTTTGTAAATAATATTCCATCGCCCTGTTTAAAGACCAGTTCTCATCCGACCCGTAATCATATAGAGGACTGTTGTGCCATGCATAAGTGCTCCATTCACCGGTATAATCGTATGTCATTATGGAAATGTAATCCACATCATGATGAAACTGCTCTACCAGAAAATTCTTACCATGATACGAACCACCGGGAATAGCCAGGGTGATAAGCTTTTTATCGCCACTCATTGCATCCAGGGTGTCTCTTAACTCGGCAAGGAGCAATACAAAGTTTTGCGCGTCATTAGCTGTCCCTCCATGCTCTTCGTAACAGGGAAATTCCCAGTCAATATCGACTCCATCAAAACCATACTGCTCTACCAGCGCACGGACATTGGAACAGAAGTTCGATCTGGTAGCTGCAGATCCGGCTAAAGCGGGGAAATTATCTGAACCGGTCCACCCGCCAATTGAAGCCAGCACCTTTACATTGTTTTTATGTGCCAGATATATAAGCGATGTAGTTGAATCATGATACTCTTTCGGAGACCAGACCATCTCACCCAGTAAAATCTGTTCATCTGCGTACTCATCAAATGATGTGACCCTGCCATCTGACTCGGGTTTTAAAAATGCATACTGAATGTGGGTAAGATTCTTATATGGGATATCCCTGGCAGTGTAAGGCTGCTCCCCATAAATACCCCAGTTGGTGAAATATCCGATAACATTGGCTGCCTGTAATGTGACAGCATAAAAAGTAACTAATACGAAAACTGCTTTCATTCCCGGTTTCATCTGATTCCCTCTATGGCATTCTTTCATTGGAAAAATTGGTAATTTTTTTGACCTGTATGATTATATCTTCTATAATCTAAAATCAGTAGTTTCCGTTTAGTTTAACAACAGATTTCTGTAAAAACCGCTTTTAATTTGGAATCTCAAACCTTGAAACACCATAATCACAAAGCTATGACTGCAAACAGAAACAGAGGCTGGAAAATTCTTGAAATTTAAAATACGAAAACAGAATCGGAATTTCACTTTAAGAAACTGCTTCCAACCTGACACTATTGATCTGGTTTTTTGCAAAGATGTAAAGTAATTTATAATTGATGATAGATAGAGTCCGTCTGTTTTGATCTGGAATTTACATTTTTATTATCCGGAATGTCTCGTCTTTAAAGATTTGATTTTATTCTTGATTTGGCCTGTTATTCACACTTGGCACCATTCACCTTTCAGAAAGGATTCCGCTATGAAACGATTGATCGTATGTTGTGATGGTACATGGAACACACCTGATCAGACTGACGATGGAATCTGTACGCCCACAAATGTAGTTAAAATTTTCAACGCTGTAGATGATCTATCAAATGACAATGGCATCGGACAAATCAAGTATTATCACCCCGGTGTAGGCTCGGATGAAGGATTAATAAAGAAAATAACCGGTGGAATCACTGGCAAAGGCATCGACAAGATAATAATGAGTGCTTATTCATGGCTTTGCAGAAATTACCAACCCGGTGATGATATTTTCTTTTTCGGATTCAGCAGAGGCGCATTTACTGTCAGGAGCGTCTCCGGGTTAATCAACAAATGCAGCTTGCTTGATCTCCAACCTTATGGACTAATTTTACTAATGGTCCGAAAAGAAAACAGGTCTGGTTTCCAGGAGAGCATGAAAATGTCGGTGGCGGGAAAAAAGAAACCGGCCTCTCTGATGGAGCACTTTTATGGATGATCGAACAAGCCAAAGCAGCCGGCCTGGTCTTTAAAGAAAAAATGGTAAGGCAGATTAAACCGGATCCT
>JAAYPC010000097.1 GCA_012519985.1 Fibrobacter sp. | reverse complement strand
GGACTTCCTGGAAATTGGCTCCATTATAAACCATCCGACCGGTTAATAGATAATAGAATGTTGCACCAAGGGAGTACTGATCCGAACGGCCATCAATATCGCGTTCACCCTGTACCTGCTCGGGTGAGGCGAAATAAACCGATCCAACCATATAGCCCTCCTGAGTCAATGTCAGATGATCTTTATCAAGGTGCATGACTACCCCGAAATCGGTTACTTTTGGAGAACCATTCTCATCGAGAAGAATATTTTCCGGTTTTATATCCCGGTGGACTATCCCTATGGAATGTGCATAACTGAGTGCAGAAGCTACTTTTCTTATAATGAAGATGGCCTTTTTCTCCGGGATCTTCTTTTTCTCTTCTACATACTGCGCAAGAGACATCCCGTTGACCAATTCCATGGCGAAGAAATACCGTCTTCCTGCTTTTCCTGCATCATAGAGCCGCACTATGCCCGGATGTACCAATTTTGCCAAAGCCCTGATTTCCTGAAAAAAACGGGAAACCGTGGTTTCATCGCTCGAAGAAGCAGCATTGAGAATCTTCAGTGCCACCTGGCGGCCGGTGAACTCATGAACTGCTTCATAAACTTTGCCCATACCACCCTGGCCTATCAGTTTTTTCAATCGATATCCGCCAAAAAAATCTCCGCCTTCCCCTAGCTTCACAATCTCGGAAAGCTCGTTTAATTGCTCTGCAGTGAGGAGCCCCTGTTTAATAAACAGTTCTTCGATAGTGGATTCGAGACCTATCTTTTTACTTTTTTTCAGGAGTTCACGGCATTGTTCATATTGATCCCTGGTTACCAGTTTTCTTTGAACGATCATCTTGATCAGAGGACTTTCGAAACGAGTTTTTTCCTTCTCAGGCATAGAACCAGACCGTAAATGAAAAGCGTTGAGGACCTTTTATTACAAAAAACGTCCTCTTATCCGCTTAAATGGATAATTGTAATACCTAATCAGGATGATTCTTTGGTGACCAGTGGCACTGCACTCTTCAGGATTTTCGGGCAGTACATATCTCAAAAATGAGATGTTCAACTGAATGTAGCCCAGTAATAAAGAGGGGGGCAGGTTCCAGTTCCATAAGAATCATCTGCATTAAGCTAATATATACTTTATTTTTAACTATTCAGGTATTGAAAAACAAATAGCTTGGTAAGAAATTAGAAACGATCGACTCTACAGAATCAGAAATAATACAAAATCAGATAAGTCCTGAAGAGTATTCCGATTATTCCGTTTAGATCTTTTTTTCATATTATTTCTGATTAGATATTGCTTTGATATTTCCTGTTTTTTCCTGATTCGATATTATTACGTTATTTTTTTGCCATTATATGGTTGAGTGGTAACATTAATTTCTTTAATGGATGTTCTTACTGTTATATGCTGGATGTGGAGTATTGAGAGAGTGGGCAAAAGAAATAGGAATACGAAGCAGCAAAAAGGAGTAGAAAAAACAGGAAATCTGCTTTTTCCTATTCCTGATTCCTGTTTCGTATTTCGAATTTAGAATTTTATTCTGATTTTCTGACTACTTTATCTGGTAGATTTTTCTATTGAATCTTTGGCTCTTTCTGCACTGTCCTGGAGACTTTTACCTGCTTCGTCCAATTTTTTTCCTGCCTTTTCGGCAGCACCCTCCTTCTTGCATCCTGCACACATTAACATACCTATTATGATAATTGCTGAAATGATGGCTCTGCACATCTTACTAGCCTCCTGGTTTTGCGGTTTTAGGAATTTCCTTTATCGCTCGAATAGATAACCATAGATAGACTTGTGGGCTGCAAAAAGAATACCAATCCTTCGCGAGGACGCTTCGGATTGCAGGCAAATCCTTCGCGAGG
>JAAYPC010000096.1 GCA_012519985.1 Fibrobacter sp. | reverse complement strand
CAAAATCTTGATCGTATAAATAATTAGAAAAATCGTATAAATTCATTAATTTTCTGGATTAAAAGAAATTTAACCTGGATTAAAAATGTGAAAAAACGGTTTAATAACAAAAATTTGCCACAAAAAATGAATATTTACCCGGATGAAGGCAGAAAAATTATCGGCTAGATTTCTATATTTATTTTACCAGGCTCCAATTGGATATTTGATTGGCTGAATTTGGAAGAATGAATCTTTGAAGCAACAACGGTAATAGCTTGCATTATGGTTATACACTTTCTCACCCGAGAAGGTTAAGAATGTACTGCAAGCTTTTCTTGTGGGATTGCATTTCCCGGTATTCTTTTCTCGCTTTCCTTCTCTCCTTTTTACTCTATCCTTTTTACTTCTCTCCTTTTTTTCTCTTTCTTTTTTTTCTCTTTCTTTTCTCTCACTTTCTTTTCTCTCACTTTCTTTTTTCTCACTTTCTTTTTTCTCACTTTCTTTTTTCTCACTTCGATATTCGATATTCGATATTCGATATTCGATATTCGTTATTCGTTATTCGATATTCGTTATTCCTTGGGGGTATTCACTTTGCTTACTAAAACTATAAACGGGCATTCACTCTGTATCACACAATTTTCATTTCCCTGATACTTATCACCAAAAAGGAAATCCTTTGAAGGGCAGTTTAGATGATCTGGTATTGGCAAAGAAGGTGAGTTTAATATTCAGCCTCTTGCCAATAGGGATTGTTGCCACCGTAATTAACAGCAGCATCATCTCCGTTTTAATGTGGAATGTCATCCCCAACATCTGGATTATAAGCTGGTTACTGGCTCATTTGGTTTTTGCAATATTGAGAATAGTTATGTTTACTGTTTTCAAATCGGATACCAAAAAATTTCAGCATGTTAAAAGATGGAAGTATCTCATTTCATTTTTTTTAATGAGCTCCGGATGTATCTGGGGAAGTTCTGCATTTTTTGGGTTGCTTCACAGTTCTGTTGCTTATCAGATGGTAGTAGCTGTGGTTTTAGGAGGGATGTGTTCAGGGGTTGCAGCTACCTATTCCGCTTTGAGGTTAACATACTACAGCTTTATCATACCCACATTAGTTCCCCAGATAGTGTTATTTTTTACGATGGGAACTCCGGTCCATCTGGCATTTGCAGTCATGTTAACGCTCTTTATCATTCTGATCAGTTTTCCTGCAGAAGCCAACCACTCGATAATAAGCTCCAACTACCGGCTATTATTTAAAAATGAAGATCTTATCCGTTATCTGAGAGAATCCAATGAAAATGCTCAGTTGGAAATTACCAGAAGAAAACAGGTCGAATCCGAATTATTGAAATCCCGGTCTGAACTTGAACAGAAAGTAAAGGACAGGACGATTGCCCTGTCATTGGCTAATGATCATTTGAGAATTCAGATAGAGAAGCGAATGAGAGTGGAGAATGAGTTACGGGAGAGTGAAAAGTATTACCGTTCGATAGTGGAAACAGCCCAGGAGGGGATTTGGATTATAGGTGAGAATCACAGGATTTATTACACCAACCAGAAGATGGCACAGATACTGGGCTATGATTTAAATGAGCTGAAGGGGAAAGATGCCTGTGAGTTCCTGGATGAGAATCAGAAGAGCTATCATGGAGTCGATCGCAGAGTAAGAGGAATACGGCAGAAAAATCTGCGCAAAAGTGATGGTACGCTGGTTCCGGTAATTGAATCTGAAAGCAGCCTTATTGATAGCACCGGGCAATTTCATGTGAAACTGGGGATGGTTACGGATATAACTGAACGTCAGAAATGGGAAAAAAAGATAGTAAGGCTTAACAATAGTTTGCAGGAAACAAATCGTGAGCTTTCCGAATTCAGTCACTCAGTGTCTCATGACCTGCGTGCCCCCCTTCATACAATACAGGCTTTTTGTGAACTGATGCAGGATGAATATGCAAAGGTGCTGAATGAAACCGGAAATGAATATCTGTCAATTGTCAGGAAATCTGCAGACCGGATGAACGAGCTCATAGGGGATATGTTAAAATTATCAAGAGTAACCAGGACTGAACTTAACCGGAAAAATGTAAATCTGAGCAATGTTGCCAGAGATATAATAAATACTCTGCAGAAAAAAGATCCATTGCGCAGTGTACATGTAGAGATACAGGAGGATGTGTTTGCCAATGGTGATCCGGGGCTTCTTAGAATTGTCCTGGAAAATCTCCTGAGTAATTCATGGAAATTTACCCGTAAAAAAGATGATCCCAGGATCGGATTCGGTGTTGATTTTAAAGAAGGCGGTGCGATCTATCATGTCTGTGACAACGGGGCCGGATTTGATATGAAATTTAAAGAAAGGCTCTTTCAGCCTTTTCACAGATTGCACAGCGAATCGGAATTTGAAGGTACAGGAGTAGGATTGGCTACTGTTTACAGAATTATCAAAAAGCATGGAGGAGCAATTTGGGTAGATGCGATTAAAAATAAAGGCGCGACGTTTTATTTTACGCTGTAGACCAGAAATGAGAAGAAGGCAATGTTATAGAAATTCAGTGGCAATTCTTTCAGCCTTCTCTCTTTCCTCTCTACGTAATTTATCTGCTATTGTTCCCATATATTCCACTCCACTGTTATGCTCCTGGGCAATTATTCTACAATATTGTTCATACAAAGTCTCATCAATAACCGAACCTGTGTAGAGTAACACCACATCCAGATAATCGTACTCCCACCTTTGAACCCCTTTAATCTTTTCTGCTATCCTGATAATCTGTCTCAAAACACTTAATACTTCTGGACTTCTGCTATATTTTAGAGCCATCAGGAAAATCTTTAGCTTTCCATCATCGATCATTTTTAAGCTCTTTAAATAATTCGATTATCATATCAATTTTGGCAAACAACTCTTTGCTGTTGACATATTAAAAAGCTAAAAGAACAATCCTTAAGAGCACCGTACCTCTAACCCGGAGTAACTGGATTGTCACATGCAGAGCTTTCGATGGTAAACACTTCGCGATTAAAAATAGTTTTACAATAATCCTTTGTTAAATTAACCGGACATTGCTGTCCACAAACCTTGACTTCACCCCCTTAAAAAAAATAATGCCTTCTCCAAAAGATTGATTATATTATTCAATGTCCGTTTAGAATCATTCCTTGAAATACCTTATTGACACCATCATCTTTTTCATTGAAAAACTACACCGTAAGCACATATTAAAGGATGAACTGTTTCTACCGGAACTAATTGAATTTTAAGGATTTTTGGCTACAGAAGCAAACAGAATATTGTTTTTTTTCAGGATAAGATGCTACGTTTATTGCTACTGATAATTATTTGTATAGCTGCGGGGAATCTGTACGGCGCGGGGTTTCAGTCCCAGACCATTGATTCTTCAATACTTGTAAATTCAAAGAAAAGCGGATTGCAGGAAAGTGTCAATGCATTTTATGACAGTACTTACTCTGAAATCGATACTTTTGCATGGAGTAAAATCAAGATAAATTCCGGCAAAATCGATTGCAGTTATCTCTTTGATACTGTGAGAATCGTTTTGAGGGACATCTCCAGAAACAAACACTACGTTCATCCCTTTAAAGGCCATATTACCTCTGATTTTGGAAGACGCGATTCCTGGCTATGGCACCGTGGTATCGATATAAAACTAAATACAGGAGATACGGTCCGGGCTGCGTTCGATGGAATAGTTCGGGCAGTCTTATACGACCGGAATGGTTATGGCAGAGTTGTAGCAATAAGGCACTGCTGGGGGGTGGAGACAATTTATGGGCACTTATCTAAATCGATTGCAGTTCCAAATCGCAAGGTAAAAGCGGGTGATGTAATTGGTTTGGGTGGAAGAACCGGAAGAGCCTCAGGAACCCACCTTCATTTTGAAACTCGATATTATGGTGAGCCCTTTGATCCAAACCTTATAATCGATTTTGAAAATTTCCGGTTAAAAAGTGATACTCTCAAATTATTCAAAGATGATTTCGCTTATCTGGAGCAAATCAAAAAAACTGTAACCTATAAAATCAAAGAAGGTGACAACCTCAGTAGCATCGCTAAACGTTACCGCACAAGTATCAATAGATTATGCAGTCTCAATGGCATTACCCCCGAGACAATTTTAAAGATCGGCAGAAACCTGGTGATTCATACTTCGCAGTAGGTCCCGCCTTCGCAGCGGACTGCTATGGCGGGCAGGCCCAAGATAGAAGTCAGATGCTAACAGGTAAAAACCATTGATTTGTATGGCTTTTATCATTAAAGAGCTTTTTAAAATCTCCAGTAAAATTGCCAAAACACTTTCATAAATGTATCTTTAAAGTGACAGGAACTGGTGATCCCGCATTCTTTGGCAAAGCCACTTGGGACCCTTTTCCTGTTCTCTTTTTTTCATGGCGGTCAGAAATCGGTGCAATAGAATCAGCACTCTGGAACTAATGAGCTTCCGGTCATTTAAGACTCTTTAATCATTTCATATTTCTTTTTCTCTCATCTATTTTCTCTGATTTTTTCCCGATAATTCCCATCACAACTAACTAATCCGCAAAAACAGGCAGGTGCCTGCTAAAATTTTAAAGTGGGATCAGGAGTACAAATGCAGAAAAACATCAAAAAAACCGAAAAGAAAAGCCTTGTTCAGTTTTACCAGGAAGAGAAGTATTCAAAACGGGTGGATGCATTCTGGAAAGCATTTCGGGAAAATGCGGCTTTAATTATTCCTGCATTTCACCAGAAAAATGACTTCAAACCACATCAGTTTCTGGACAGGATTTTAAGAAAGGTGCATCCGGATCTGGATTATTACTTTATTCCCAGAAGCATACGAAGCATGGATCTGGTGATATCGATTACTTCCAGAGTGGATCTTTACCCGTTAGTGGATCTGATGTGGAAAAAATGCAGAACTATTGGAAGAAGCTGGGGATTTTGTTTTCAACGACCCCGTTATGACTACGAACTTATCAAGCTACTGGTTGAAGTGAGGACTAAAGGGAATCTGGATGAATACATGTTTTCCGGTTCTCTGGATCATCTCAACCGTATAAACATTTTATTTATCCATAAAGATGCTACCACTATCGAAAACAAATACAAGGCTATTGATGAATTATCTGAGGGAATCAGTTTTTTGATTGGAGAAAGAAAACAACGGGCATGGGTTGGAAGCCTGGACATTATCTCTCAAATACCCGGAGATGAGAAAGTGTATCCTATTCGTGCTTTACCCAAATTTATCGATGAAAAAGTGGAAGAAGCAAGAAAAAGGCTTCCCAAAGAACCCTATGCTACAATCGATGGCATGGGGGAGTGGGTAGGGATAGATTTTGAACCGCCTGAAGATTGTGATTACACAGGCCGCTCTGATATGGTTACAATGTGTACCATGCTTCCACAGATTATCGAGAGCTATCATAACGGCCACAGCTTTTATTCGGAGCGTTTCTCCAACTTCAATGAAACCTTCTGTTACCTGAAAATGGAACGCTGGCGGCAAAACGATGAAATGGAAAATGAGGAGTATAAGATTAAGCTGATTGAAGAGCTGAATATGGGTTTGCGCAAAAATAAAATGGGGATGGTAATAGGTGCAGGAACAGGACTGAAATATGCCTATATTGATTTTGTTATCTCAAATATTCCCAGAGGCGGACGGATAATTCAAAGCAAATTGAGAAAGTTTAAAATCACTAAAAATGCCTGGATAATGTTTTTTGACTCCTCGATGGAGGCTAAGTGGATTAATGTTTACGATGACACCCCTCCTCCTGTTTTACCTGATTTTGAAAACCGTGGATTTTTCGGAGTGGAAAAGAAGCTGAACAAGTTACTGGAAAAGAAGGTGAATAAGAAAAAATAGCGGGATAAAATATCAAATCGGAAAAAATTTAAAACAATATCTACAAAATGTAGCCCCCTAACCCCCGAAGGGGGGAACTAAGACTCACAATGAAGCTAATTAGTTACATTGTGCGACCTTAAAGTCCCCCTTCGGGGGATTTAGGGAGCGGGGGAATTAGGGAACGAGAATTAAGTAACAAGTTTTTATCGGGAGTATTCTGTTAAAAATAACTAAACAAAAGAGATTCCTTATTCTTCAAGGCCCCAGAAAGATTCTTTCCAGAGTGGAAAAAGAGCGGTTACCCCGCTTATCTGTTGCCTCGATATAGTAACGGACATCACCCAACGATGGCGGCAGCTCTAAAGTGAAATAATCTGCAGTGATCATCGGATTGGTTCTGGAAGGATAAGCTCCATGAGAATTCATTGCCATACGTTTTTCTCCGCCAGAACTTCTCAGGACAAGCTCTACAGAAGATAACCCGCTGATATCGTAAACAAAGGTGTGAACAGTTCCTTTCTTGTCGGCCTCTTTTAAAGAGCCCTGTCCCCAGGTAAGTCCACCTGGATTTTCGGGAGTGATCCAGGGCGGAAAAATAGTTGGGCCGGTAGATTCATTGTTTGCATTTACCAGAGTGTTTATGGAAGAGCTTATCAGGTTGTAAGCTGCATTGGCGGCTTCGGTTACCTGCTGATCCCATACCTGTTGTCCGGTCCAGTACCAGTAACAACTGGTTTCTGCAGTCAGAAGCAAGCGTTGCGCCCTCTCAAAGGACTCAACCCGGAGGTTGGAATCCTCAAGGCTATGGATCGAATTTTGTAAAGCAGTGAGAACAGCCCAGGAGTTTAAGTCTGGAGAATATGAATTTTCGCTGTAACTGAACCACTTTTTGAATTGCGGGTCTCCATTATCTGCACCACTCCAGGCACCCGGTTCTATATGGACCATTTTTGAAGGATCGGGAGGAAAACGCACCAGATAATCCTCTGTGGTGGTAAGCTCAAACCGGGGATCTCCTTTAATCCAGTCTACCAGCCGCTCAGTGTTGTGATGATAATAACTGTCAGCACCTCCTCCATGATTATCACCATCGGAATGAAGAACAAAAAAGGGAGGGTGCGCAGGATCAAAAGAATCGAATCGTATTATGCAGTCAAGTACCTGGGTCAGTACGTCCTGGTATTGTAAAGCGCCAAAACCTCCCCGCCCATCTTCATTTCCGATATATCGTTCTGCAGGTATGCCGATAAGGGAATAAACTTTGCCATCGACATCCTCATATTTTACATATTCAGGTTTGAGCAATGATGGACTTATTTTGCTTCCGGCCCAGATATTTGACAATTGAATCCAGTCTTTTGATGGCGGATTCTGCTGATCGGCCGGATTGGGGGGGAGTAAACCTTCGGTGGGCCCTGAATAAGGGTAATCTTTACATGAACGATAGCGGTGGATAGAATCATAAATGACCGCTGTGATACCGGCTTCCCTGAGTGCAGGAACCATTCGCACGTGAAAAGCAGCTTCCGGAGGAAAGAGAATGCTGGAGACATCGACTCCAAAGGTATGTTTAATGATATCGCGATGAAGAGCAATTTGCTTTATGATATCCCGTTTGGGAATGAGGGACATTATTGGGTGATAAAATCCGAAGGAGGTAAACATGAGCCGCCTGTGTTGACCTTTGGAAAGAACTGATGCAGTCTGTTTTAGTGAGTTATTCCAATTGTTAAAACATCCGCCGCAAAGGTTTTCTTTTTCGCAACGGTTTAGCTGCTCTATCAGAGAGCCGCTCCAACTGGTGGAGATTCCTGCGTAGGGAAGATCTCCTTTGAGGTAATTGTTGATGGCATCCGGGATAAAGCCGGTGTAATTGCCGCATCTGGATCCAAAAATCGCTTCCAGTTCACCATTCCAGAAACTGCTGTCTGCTGCCCTGTAGTAGGGTTGATGCATGTGCTTATGAATAGCAAAATACAAACGTGGCTTTGTTTCATAAGTGCTCATTGGCCAGTATCCTTTGAACATAAAGGGAAAGGAAACTCGGTTTCTTTAGGATAGAGGATTTGCAAAAGGAGTGCCAGAAGAACCCTAAAGTCACAGATGACCTCTTAATTTCCCGCCCCCTAAATCCCCCGATGGGGGACTTTGAGATCCCATGATGTAACTGTGAATTTGATTCAAGGGTCTTTTCCGTTCTTTAGTCCCCCCTTCGGGGGATTAGGGGGCGGGAACCGGTTACTGGCTTACCTGGTGGAAATTTCAGGGGTAATGACAAAAGTAATACCAGAAATGTATGGGCGTCCATCCCGGTCAGAGATTCCGGATATAAACTATCCGGTCACCTTTTTTAT
>JAAYPC010000095.1 GCA_012519985.1 Fibrobacter sp. | reverse complement strand
TGATCTGGTCATTGGTAATTCCTTTTTACACCATTTGCCTGATAACAAGAGATTTCTTAGTGAAGCATTCAGGATACTTAAACCAGGTGGAGTTCTTTGTCTTACTCACGAACCAACAATCGCAGCAAAAAGACTGGAAGAATTACTTAATAGTAAAATTTTAAAAATCAGAGGTTTATTCTCCGGGAAAAATCCCTCGGTTACCGGTTCTTCCATACAATTAACCGATATATGGCAATATAGCTATGATCTGATTCTAAAACTACTTGAGAATAGAGGTTTTACTGAAATTAAAATTATGGGTCGGGGACGCATAGCTACAATTGTAGGCTCATTTATTGAAAGAAACTGGACGCATTTAACAGGTAGCATGCCACCTCAATTCATTTTGAATATTCGCAAGTATTTACATCATATCGATCAGATGCTGTTCAAAAATGCGCATCCTGACACATTTTCCAGCTTTACAATAGCCGCCCGTAAACCTTTCAAACAGTAAAAGTACTGATATGTCAAAAATCACAAAACGAATTCTGTTTATTACACAGCTGGATATTTGGTCCATGTCTATGAGCAAATCTGGAATTGCGATGGGTAACCAGTCTTTGTATAATACCTTGTTGGAATATGTCAATCATGGATATTCGGTACATGTTTTAACAAGTGCTAACCGCTTGAACAGAAGTCCTGATTTGAAAGGTATCACCATTCATCGGCATCCATTACCAGGTACCTGGATACCAGCAAAATTACGCCTAATACGTTCCTTTTTCAGCAAAAAATCAGACAACGAAAAGTCCAGAACGCCTGTTGTTACAACTGATCTAAATTATAAGCAATACAGAGCTATGCATAAGGTAATACCATTTTATCTTTGGATGTCATTCTGGACCTTTTTATTAATGTGCAGATATCGTTTTCAGTTTTTATATGGTTATGAAATGTTTGGTACTCCTGTAGCCTGGTTCTGGGCGAGATTGTTTGGCAAACCGGTAATTTCCAGGTTTCAGGGTACACTTATGTCAAAATACCTCAATTCACCTGAAAAATTACTTTATAACTGGACCCATTGGCTGCCTATGAAACTTCCAACTGATTTACTTATCATGACCGATGACGGTACTCAGGGTGATAAGGTATTAAAGTATTTAAAAGTACCGGAAGCCAGGTGGAGATTTTGGCAGAATGGAGTTAACCTTTCATATATCCATAATGAATCAAGCTTTCAAAATGATTTAAGATCGGAGCATGGAATCAGCTTTGATACTATCATGTTCTCTTCTGCATCACGTTTAACTTACTGGAAAAGAGTCGACCGAATACTCCGCGCTTTAGCATTAATACCTAAGGATCGTAAAGTCTTTCTGGTTATAATCGGAGATGGAGAGCAACGGTCTGCCCTTGAATATATGGTTGCCGATTTAGGTATAGCAGAAAGAGTCTTATTTACCGGATCTTTAGCTCATGATTCGGTCATCAGATGGCACAAAACAGCGGATGTCCTAATCAGTACTTATGATGTGTCAAATATTGGTAACCAGATGCTGGAAGCGCAGGTTCTTGGTAAACCATATTTAACAGTTAATACTGGAGATACTGGTAAGGTTATTCAACATGGTTTGAACGGTCTTTTAGTCGAAGATCCGGATGACCATGTTAAATTAGCAGATTCAATGGTGCAACTTATAGATGATAACCAGCTCAGAACCAGACTGTCTGAAGGAGCATTAGATTACAGCCGTAAAAATATTCTATCCTGGAAAAAACGTTTAGAGGTGGAGATTAAGGATGTTGAGCAAATAATCACAAGTTACCGGAGAGAACAATGAGGATTCTTTTCATAACTCCTAATTATCCGGTTTCTTCTGATTCGTATAAAGGAATTTTCATTAAAGAACTAGCTGAAGCTATTAATGAAAGTGGTTGTGAAATCCGCGTTGTCCATCTGCATTCAAAGATTATTTGGCCTCTTTCATTAATCAACAGGTACAAATTTAATCCGGATAGTAATCTACTATCACCAATTCCACTTATAAAATACAGAATCACTGTTTTTCCAGGTGCGATAGGTATGATTTGTATGGCAAATATGTGGGGAAGACAGTTATATAAAATTCTAAGAAAGACCTGGAACGATTTCAATCCAGATATTATTCACGCACACTCATTTATCCCAGGAGCATTGGTAGGGAATAAAATATCAGAATTTTATAAATGCCCACTGGTGGTTACAACACATGGTGCTGATACTCGCGTATGGTTGCACCGATATGGTGGTAAACGAGTAATACGGGATCTGTGCAATAATCAGACTACGACAATTACCTGTGTCAGTAAAACTGTAAAAAACCTTTTATGCCAATCACAAATCTCTGCTAATAAATGTGAAGTAATTCCAAATGGAATGGACATGAAAAAGATCTTTTCAGGGATTAACTCAGTCCGTAAAAGATATGAGGACAAGCTATTGATTCTTGGTATAGGTAATTTAATCAGAAGTAAGGGCTTTGATTTATTTATACAAGCATTCCAACTATTACGGCAAAAAAAACGTCAAATCCATGGAATAATAATTGGAGATGGACCAGAAAAAGATAATCTCCAAAAACTCATTCGCCAATTCCACCTTGAAAATGACGTTGAACTAACTGGTGCCAAGAGCCCCAAAAGTACTATGGAGTATATGGATGCCTGTGATATCTTTTGTCTGCCTAGCTGGTCTGAAGGATTTGGTATGGTGTATCTGGAAGCTTTGGCCCATAGAAAACCAGTAATAGCTGTAGAAGGGCAGGGAATTGCTGATATTGTAAAACAAAACGAGGCTGGATACTGTATTATTACTTCGGCAATTAAATGTTGCTCAAAGTGATAGGGCATAATTTATTTTCAAGATATGGAAAAACGAGATTTTAGGAAGCTTTCTTCTGATGCGCAACTTGAAATAAAAAAAGCAGCGCTT
>JAAYPC010000011.1 GCA_012519985.1 Fibrobacter sp. | reverse complement strand
CAGGCAATGTAACATTGAACGTGATTGTCGCGCAATAATCATTGCCAGAGATTGGTGTTATAACAGCGTTACAATATGGAGCCATATAATAATTATCCACAACCGGTGTTTTCCCATCTTCCACTGTGAAATAATACTTCATAGTGAAATTGCTTAATGGAGTATCACCCTCATTTTTAATATAGAACCTTGGTTGAGTCTGTTGGTTATTGCCGGGAGTCTGATCAAGCATATACACCTTAAGATTCATTGTTGTTAAGAGCGAAACCGGAACCAGCGTTATTTTATCGATATTAATGCTTTGACTGCTGGATGACTCGACTCTTAATTCAATGTTATTGTAATCACTGGGTTGGAGAATGTTAATAGTCTCCGATATTTCAGCCCATGTATCCCAGTTACCGGTACCGGGGCATGTGAGATTTTTTATCTTCATGCCATCAACATACAATCCAACGTTTGTACTTGTACCAGCGCCTGCAGAATAACGCAGCTTAATTAAATAAGAGCCAGTATATTCCTGGTTAACCCTGAATAACACTCCTGCGTTATTGCTTCTCCAGAAGCCATCGACAAAGCCCATACCGGAAAATCCGGAATGGTTGAAAGCAATATTGGCAGTACCTGAAAGAGTCGCGTTTTCAGCCTCATATTTATCAATACGTTCAAATGTTGCCTCAATCGTATGATCCTGGGTTATGTTATTGAAAGTGTAGGAGGAAACCTTCCCTACGTTAACACCATCCACCAGAACAGCATCTATCTCATATAAGGGTTCAGGTGTAATCGTGAAGGTTTGATTGCTGCCATAAGGCAATTTAATATCACCACTCGGAGATATCTCGCCACCAAATCTGGCTGTGGCATTAATAGTGCGTGGTGACAAATCAACAATTTCTATAAAGTCCAGATTAATGGGATTGCCGGCAGCAGATTCGGCCTTATACCTGATCTCATTAATACCTTCTGTCAAAACTACTGTTTCCGAGATAGTTGACCAGGTTTGCCAATTTCCTGTACCAGGGCAGGTAAGATTTTTAATCTTGACCCCATTGACATAAAATCCTATGTTGGTGATTGTTCCCATACCCGCAGAATAGCGAAGATTTACTGCATAATCTCCGGGCCCATCGGTTAGAACAGTAAAGGTCGCCTCTGCAGTAGAACTCATCCAGAAGCCCATGACATAACCCGTGCCTGAATACCCCGGATGTTCTGTACTTGGAAATGCGCCATAGTCAAGAGCTGCATTTTCAGCTTCGTATTTTGTCTCCGGAACACATGTCACTTTTATTTTATGGTCTCTTGTCACGTTATTGAATGTGTATGAGCTAACTGCTCCCACACTTTCATAGTCCACCTCAACTTTACCTATCTTATACAGCGCATCCGGCACAATGCTGAATGTCTGACTCGCATGGCTGTTCACCGAAATGTCACCGTCAGGACTTATGGTACCAAAATCTGCCGAAGCCGAAATGTTATATGTGGTCGGAGCTTCATAAAATTCCATCTCCGCAATATTCCCGTGGCTGCCGTTTGGACCCAGATAACGAACATAGTAAAAGGGCGTAGTGTTGGAAATTGTGACCTCATTCCATCCCGAAGCAGGCATCGATGTAATGGTGTAAAGATCTTCTACCTCAGCAAAGTCTGGTGTGTCGGAACCTTGAAATTTACCGCCAAGCATTCGATGAGCATAACCGGCACGGGGATAAAAACGGATTTTATTGACAATTCTAGAGCCATAGAATCTTATTCCTGTATAAGCTCCGTCTGGCTGAGCAGAACCATAGAACGTGTTGATATTGCCATCAGTTGCTTTGCAATATTCATTCCCTGCGGATACAGATGGTCCGACACCGAATACCGCCCCATTCAAACCGCTTCCATTACTTTCAACATTTTGGCAAACATCATCCAGGGTAATTGCAAAAGTTTCATTTGAATATCCTGAGCTACCCCATTCATTACTCGCACGGATCCTGAACCAATACTTTTTGTTTGGTTGTAAGAAATCTATGACTGTACTGGTTATATTGGAGCTTAAAGATCTTGTTTCAGGACGATTATTCCAAATTGGAGATTCCATCTGAACATATTCAAGACTAAAATAAGATTCATTTGTAGAGTTGTCATTCCATGATATCTGAATGATAGAACCAGATACAGCTACAGCGGTCAGGTTAGATGGAGCGGCTGGTGCTGTTTGAAACGGACGAAACGGTTCAGAAAAGTCGCTGGTGCCAGCCCAGTTTGTTGCATTCACCCTAAACCAGTAATTTACACCGGGGGTCAGTCCTGCGACCGTGTATGAATTAGTAAATAATGTAGCGATTGTAGAATAAGTAGCATCACTGGGCGCTATATCTCCATGATCTGATGATTGCTGCAGAGTGAATTGTTGGGCATTCACCCAGTATTTATCGCCAAAATTCCATGATAGGGTGATTTCAGTCGGAGAAGACGTTTGGCAACCTATCCAGGGAATTTCAGGAAAATTATCTGTATTTGATGTGGAAGCTGAAGCTGTAACCGACCAGTCCGAATATCCAGGCCACATAGACGCAGGACATGAAGCACGTACCCGATATTCATAGACATTACCAGGTGAAACGGAATTATCCGTATAGCTGCTAACATTCGCAGCAGTGTTAGCCAAAAATGACCAACTGCTCCAATTTCTACCAGTTTTTACTCGTCGCTCTATTCGATACCCTGTTTCTCCTGATGCCTGATCAATCCAAGTTAAAGATATTTCATTTGGCGAGATGCATAATGCCCTCAGGTTTTCAGGTGCATTAACTGGCCAGTAGTTGCTGGTAGTATAAATCTTTTCCGAATAAGCAGAAAAAGCTCTGCCACAGTTTGGGTCATCATTGAAAGCACGTATAGCGAATGAATCGATTAGACCTTCACCTGTAGAAACCTCGACTGTAGCTGATGAATTGTCGATTTCCATTATTTTGCGAAAAAGTCCATTATCACCAGAGAGTTCAGACTCTACTTTGTGGTAAATCTCATAACCATGTGTAAGACTTCCAGGTGCAGGGGTAAAAGAAAGTCGTGCTGTTAAAGGTGTTATCTGGTTTATTGTAAAATTCAATGGTGTTTCAGGAGGATTTCCTGCACTGGTTGTGCCGTCGTTCCAACCTGTCCAGGAGGATTCATCATATTCGGCATCGTTACCGGCTCTAATGCGAAAATGAACTGTTTGATTATTATCCAAACCATCAAATGCTTCCCCTCCGCGAGCACGAGAAAATCTTTTCGTTTTACTAACTCTATTAGGAGTACCGACTATATCCTGATCATAATAGTATTCTACTTCATAAAACATTACGCCATTGTCTGTACTTTTAGTAAAGACAAGTTCAAAAGAATTACATCTAACATTCTCCAGATTTTTAAAAACTGGTCCTGACGTCAATGCCAGTAATTGCGGAGTTACACTGACATCGATGGGATAATCTGCACTCTCCCCGTACCTGTTGACTGTAGATACTCTGTAATGGTAAGTATTATCATTAAGCAGATTGTTATCTAAATAGGTCGTGCCGGTTACGCAGATCACAGTAGAATATGTAGTGCCTGAATCGTGTCTTCTTTTTACTTTATAATAGGTACCCGGTTGCACAGTGGCCGGTGGATCCCATGAAATGGTTGCAGAGTAACAATCCTCCGCTGCCCTCAGATTCAAAGGTACCTGTGGCAACAGTGACTGATCGAATGTCGATGCAGAATCAACAGAAGAGTATCCTGACTTGGAAGTTGAAGTGTTAGCCCAGACCCGGTACAGATAAACCTTGTCAGAAACAACAGTTCTGTCAGAATAGGTGCATGCTGGTGGAGTCCCGCTTACCCGGGTTAATTCGGTCCATCCTTCTGGTCTTTTTCTGTCAGCAGTCGTTTGTTCAGCACGCTCAATAACATACGATACTGCATCAGTTACCCCACTCCAGCTAAGGTCAATCTGGTTTGGAGATATATATGTGGCAGAAAATGTTGCAGGACCAGGAACTATCGGGGGACTGTTAGGGAGATTGAGAGCGACCTCAGGACAACCATACAAAGCGACACATTTATTTATGTATACCTGATCTGAAAAGTTATGTATTGCTTTCACCGCCTCACCTACGCTGTAATTATCACGTATTTTTTCTACAAACAAATGGGTACATCACCCGTCTTTGGAGATGGATCTCCTATCAATAAGACATTCCAGTCTTCTGATGCATAATTTATAAGCCATTGCCTGATATTAAGAGCTCTTTCCTGAGCTTCGGTTGCATCAGCCCAGGTATTGTAACCCTCGGAGGCCCCCTCAGTTACAATTCTTACATTTGAGGGATCATAACCATCATGATTTACAAGATGTGTAGCGTATGCATCAATTTCAGACTTACAAGAAGAATAAATTGCCTGAGTTGTTATGATTGCATAGGCAACTGCTGCCGCAGGTGGCGGGCTGAGTGATGGTGCCGATGGAACAGATGCAGTACCATATCTTTCCAGTACTTCAGGATTTGCAACAGTTTTTCGCAATTCTGCTTCGACTCTGGCTATTGGCGCCTTTGCAGTTCCGGAAAGCACAGAAGTTTTATT
>JAAYPC010000094.1 GCA_012519985.1 Fibrobacter sp. | reverse complement strand
GCGGTGATAACTCTTCTTCGGACAGTCTGATCGCCCAGGGTAATCTGCAGTATGTAAAAACCATTGCTTATTCCCACCAGAGGAATACTATGTGAACCGGCTGAGAGATTCTGTAAGGGAATGTTTTTTACGATACGGCCATTTCCGGAAAAAAGAGTAATCAGGCCACTTGAAACTGCAGTATTAATCGAAAAACCAAGTGATGCTCCCTGTCCGGAAATATCAATTGATCTCTGCACATTGATCCCATAGGGTTTTCGTGTTTTTACAATCTCCAGCTCGAATTTGCCATCAGCATCTGAGATGACTTTGGTTGCTGTATCGCTGGCAAGATATACGTTTGCCCCACTTATTGCAGTTTTATCTGCTTTTTTCACCGTTCCCTTCAGTGAGACTTCCGAAGGAGCCGCAAAAAGCAGCGAAATCCCGGTAAGTAATATCCAACCGATTTTTCTTAACATTCCAACCTCCATCTTTATTGTGTGCACTTGGAAAATTTTCAGATTTGTAAGGAATAGCATCTGATTATTCGCTTAAACGTGTAACCGGTTTAAGGAATGCTTGTCTAATGACGTGTAGTTTTTAAACGCACCCCCGTAATCAGAAATATCGAAGAACATTTATCTGCGATAGCTTCCAGATTTTTATTTCAAAATAACGGATAAAAGGTTATCGTAGTGCCAATTTTTCATTATTATGCAATTATTCGTACATCTTCCGTGTACAAATGTATCGAAAAAGGTGAAGGAATCAGATTGACTGCAGATAGCTCATCAAGACTTCTCCTCGAAGACTCGTTCGAAGTGACATTTCGACAAGTCCGCGAGGAGAAATCTTTCTAATTAACTATTCGCAAAGACAAGCCCCCTAATCCCCCGATGGGGGATTTAGGGGGCGGATTTAGGGGCCGAATTAGGGGGGCTGGAGCGTTTCAGCGTGTCAGATTCAATTTCTTCTGAAACACAGTTCCATTTTTCACTACCAGCATAAAACCCGAAGAGGTATTAATCCTGTTATCGGAAATATCGTTTCTATGAATTTTTATTTTTCTTCCTGCACAATCAATAAACGATAAGTCTTTGGCAGACATTACCACTGGTCGCATGGTATTTCTGGAAACAGGAATAACCGGAACCGGAACAAAATAGTCCATAGCAAGCCATCGTTCCGCAGCGATTCTGCCGATTTTTATCACTCCCGGAGCCTTGTAATGAATACCATCGGTTTCAAACCCTTTGGTATCCAGAGTATCGACATTTTCCAGCTTGTTTCTGACAGCAATATCTGCTGCCCGGACTTTGGCATGTTGAGACCATATACTCTGTGCATCGATCATTGGAAGAATCACCGGCAGATCTTCGGCGTTTAAGGTATCGCGGATGTCCTTTATCAGATTGGTAAGATTGGTTTCATAAGCATCAGCCTGGGAATTGTTCATTGCATCAAATTCCCCCTGAAGCCAGACAAAACCACCCATATGAATCGTGTATTTGCTTGTATCCAGAGCATCAAACGCATCCTTGATATGTTTCATCATATTGGAATAAAGAGTACCCACTGAGCCTCCGG
>JAAYPC010000093.1 GCA_012519985.1 Fibrobacter sp. | reverse complement strand
ACATATCTGCTCCTCAAAGTTGGAGAGATTTTATCTGGATTAGCTTTTATAGCTTTATCATACATAATATAGGCGGTTTTGAGTTGTCGTCTTTTCTGGTCTCCCTGAAGTTTCTGTGCAGCTTTATAAGCTGCGTCTCCTTGTTTTTCGAAGGAAGATTTAGATGAGCAGGAGATCATCATTGCTAAAACGCTTAATCCTGCGACCACTTTAAACACCGTTTTCATTGGTATCCTCCAAGTTCTATGTTAATAACACAAGTTTGCGGTAAAAGGACTAGTCCTAAAGATGCTTTTCTCCATGAGGTAATGTCAATAACAATTATTGTTTGCTTGCAGACCATTAACTCTTCAGCTTATTTTTGGCTCATGCATAATTTAGAGTCTCATGACAAATACAGCGGCGCAATTCATATCGTCAAGGAACTCCTTAATCACGGATTTCAGGCATATTTTGCCGGTGGAGTCGTCAGAGATATGGTGATGGAAAATAAGGCGCCAGGTGATATCGACATTGCCACTGATGCAACCCCACAGAGTATTGCGCAAATATTCCCCCAGACCATAAAAGTGGGTGAACAGTTTGGAGTGATGATAGTTGTTGAAAAAGGTGTTCCTTTTGAAGTAGCTACATTTCGCTCTGATATCGGTATTTCCGACGGCCGTCATCCAGCCGGAATTGCCTATACTGATGCCAGAGAAGACGCATTGAGGCGCGATTTTACTATAAACGGACTATTTTTTGACCCGATTTCCAACCAGTTGATTGATTATGTGGGAGGGGTTAAGGACATTGAACAGAAAATTATTCGAGCTATAGGAGATCCTGAACTTCGTTTCAGAGAAGATTATCTCAGGATGCTTAGAGCGATAAGATTTTCGGCCAGGTTTTCTTTTAAAATCGAAGAGTATACCTGGAGAGCAGTAAAAAAATTTTCCACTCAAATAATAAATATTTCTGCAGAGCGAATTTTCTTGGAACTGGATAAAATGCTTCGCCAGGGTAATGCAGACACTGCTGTTTTATTGCTGAGAGACTGCGGCCTTCTTCGGATTATTCTACCGGAAATTACCGATCTTATCGGGGTTGAACAGCCTGAGAAGTATCATCCCGAAGGGGATGTTTTTATGCACACGATTCTTGCTCTTAGATTATTAAAGCCAGCTTGTTCTTCGGTGCTAGCCTGGAGTGTTCTCCTGCACGATATAGGTAAACCATCCACCAAGAGTATATCAGACCGGATAAGATTTAATAATCATGACCGGGTTGGTGCAGAGATGGCCAGAGAGACTTTAAAGCGGCTTCGCGCATCAAATTCTCTGATCAAAGGAGTTGAAGCCTGCATTGAGAATCACATGAACTTTAAGAATGTGAAACAGATGAGGCTTGCGACACTTAAAAAGCTGCTTTCCAGGGAGACAATTGATGAAGAGTTGGAGCTTCATCGTATCGATTGTCTCGCCAGCCACGGAATTCTGGACAATTACAATTACCTAGTCCAGAAACGAAAAATGATCGCCTCGGATCAACTCAAACCGCAGCCATATATTAAAGGAAAGGATTTGATTGAAATGGGGCTTAAGCCGGGGCCTGTTTTTGGAGAACTTCTCTCAGAGATCTACGAACTGCAACTGGAAGAGAAAATAAGAAACCGTGATGAGGCATTAAAACTGTTACGCCAGAAACTTTCTTCCAGGTAAGATCTTTCACTAAAGTTCTGTCTTGAATTAATGAGTTGCCGGGTTGTATATTAGTAAGAATTTTTCAGCTTGAGACTAAAGCGGGCGTTCAGCCCGTTTTTGTTATGTTCCTGTTAACGAGAGTGCAATCAAACCATGTCATCAATTGAGCAGATAAGGCCTTTGATTGAGGCTAAGCTTGAAGAGTTAGGATATGAGCTGTTCGATCTGCGTTTTTTTCACGCAGGCAACCGTTCTATTCTTCGGGTTACTATTGACTCAGACAGGGCAATAACCATCGACGATTGTGAAATCGTCAGCAATAATATTTCTGAGCTTCTTGATCAGGAAGATTTTTCCAGCAATCGCCAGTATAATCTGGAAATATCCTCTCCTGGTATAGACCGGCCGTTAAAAAGTGAACGCGATTTCAAAAGAATTATCGGCCATCCGGTTACAGTTCATCTAAAAGAAGGTATTGAAGGAAAAAAGAAGGTTCAGGGAGAAATTTTGAGTTGTGAGGGCAACAAATTGTGCCTGAAAACCGAACAAAATGTAATAGAAGTATCCCTGTCAGATATTTTAAGTGGTAAAGAAGAGATCCGATTCAAGTAATTCGGGAAGGAACAGATAGATGAAAAAAAAGAGCAAAAGCGAAGCACTGAGGGCATTGGATATTGTTGCTTCGATAGGTGCTGTTACCAAGGAAAAAAGCATCAGCATGGATCTGGTGCTGGACACTTTAAAGGATGCGCTGGCCACAGCAGCGCGCAAATACCTGGGAAAACCCGTTAATGTGGAAGTAAAAGTTGACCGGGAAAAAGGAACACTGGAAGTTTTTACCCGTCAGGTAGTGGTGGAAGTGGTTGAAGATGTGGAAAAGCAGATTCTTTTGGAGGATGCCCGGGAAATAGATGAGGATATTGAGATAGGTGATGAACTGATTCAGGATCTCGACATTGATCTTTTCGGCAGAATGGCTATTCAAACTGCCAAACAGGTAATCATCCAAAGGGTGCGGGAAGCGGAACGGGAGAAAATATTTTCCGATTACAGCGAAAGAGTTGGAGAGTTGATAACCGGGACGGTTCAGCAGATTGAAAAAGGAAATATTCTGGTAAATCTGGGCCGCACAGAAGCGTTGCTACCTTTTAAAGAACAGATTCGCAAAGAGCATTATCGTCAGGGTGACAATATCCGGGCATGCATAGTGGAGGTTAAAAACAATCCTAAAGGGCCCCAGGTCATTATCTCCAGGACCGCTCCGGAGTTTCTGGCACGCCTTTTTGAGCTGGAAGTGCCTGAAATATTTGACAAAACAGTTCGTATTGTAAAAGTTGTACGGGACCCTGGCCACCGTTCAAAAATTGCAGTTACTACCAGTGACAGCCGGGTAGATCCGGTAGGAGCCTGTGTGGGAATGCGTGGCAACCGTGTACAGGCTATCGTTCGTGAACTCTCCAATGAGCGGATCGACATTATCAACTGGACCGATGAATTATCGCTCCTGGTCCGAAGGGTTTTTGCTCCTGCAGAGGTTAAACGAGTCATTCCGGTCGGCAACTACAAGATTGTTGTAGTAATCAGAGAAGAGGATCTGGCACAGGCAATCGGACGTGAAGGTCAAAACATCCGTCTGGCATCCAAAATGCTTGACAAGGAAATTGACGTTTTTGGTGATGAGGAATTTGCTAACATGAGCGAAGAGCAGCGGGCTGCCATTCAATCGGAAACTCCGGCCAGCCCACCTAATGGTGGCGAAAGCGGCGCTGAAGAAAACATCGCTCCTGAAGCTTACTCTACCGAAACCGATCAGCAGGATCAGACTTATGATGAAGCCTTTGAATCGATGCGTGAAGAAGCCCGCGGCGAACGTTTTGAAGAAAATGACAATGAAGAAAGCCCGATAATGAGCGATATTGCTGTTAGTGCAATAGAGGACCTGGCTCAATCGGAGGATGACACTAAAAAAGCAATTGATGAGGCTCACGAAAATAAGGAGAATAACTCCACCGGTTCTGCTCTTTAGTTTGATAACTGTTTGCGGAAAAAGACACGCCGGATGTTTTGCCGGGTTCCGTTATATTGACTTTACAGTACACACGCCGCAAGTAATACGAGAGGTAAGCAATGGCAAAAGAGAAAGTTTATAAATTAGCTCAGGAGTTCAAGGTTTCCAGTGAAGCCCTTGTGCAGATGCTGCGTGGCATGGGTATTCCTGTAAAGAGCCACATGAGTACGGTTGATGAGAGTCTTCGCAATGAAATTAAAAAGAAATTCGAATCCGAACGGGCGGAAATTAAAAAAGAGTATGAACGCAAAAAACAGATGCTCACCAAAGCCCGAGAGGACTTGATCGGTAAAGAAGAAGCCCAGAAACCTGAACAAGTCACCGCTGAAGTCTCCCAGGAACCTGTAGTAGAACAGGCTGCTCCTGCTGTTCAAACAGAAAAAGAAACCACTAGAGCTGCCTATTCCCATCAACCCCGGCGAACCTTTGAAAAAGAGCAGCGTCAGCCACGGGAATTTGAGCGCACTTATACCCCTTCTGCCGGTACAGGGCAAAGAACGGTTGTTGCTCCTGCCGAGGAGAGTCATCCTTCAACTGAATCTAAAGGATATTCCAAAAAAGATAAAGGCAAGAAGAAGGGCAAAAAGAAACCGGAACGCCCCGAAATTGACGAATTCGAATTGAAGGCTAACATTAAAAAGACCCTTGCTAAAATCGGTTCCGGTTTTTCAAAAAAGAAATACAAAAAAGATACTGTTCTCAAAGAGGAAGAAACCGATCGCAAGGTACTCAACGTTTCAGAATTTGTCACCATTAATGAATTATCAAACATGATGAACATCCCGGCATCGGATCTGATTGCCAAATGCCTGGAATTGGGCCTTTTTGTCACCATCAACCAGCGACTGGATTTCCAGACCATTGAGCTTCTGGTTGATGAATTCGGATATACCGCACAACTAATGACCGAATACGGTGCTGAGCTGGAAGAAGAGACTTCAGAAAAAGAAGACGCTGTATTGGTGCCTCGTGCTCCGGTAGTGACTGTAATGGGACACGTTGATCATGGGAAAACATCCCTGCTTGATCACATCAGAAAAACCAATGTTATCGCTGGTGAAGAAGGTGGCATCACTCAGCACATCGCAGCATACGAGGTGCAAACCAAATATGGGCCTGTGACCTTCCTTGACACTCCTGGTCATGAAGCTTTCACTGCTATGCGGGCCAGGGGAACTCAGATCACCGATGTCATAGTATTGGTTGTTGCTGCCGATTCAGGGGTCATGCCTCAGACCAAAGAAGCTATTGATCATGCCAGGGCTGCAAATGTGCCTCTGGTTGTAGCTATCAATAAAATCGATCTGCCAACTGCCAATGTAGAACGGGTCAAGGCAGAGCTTGCTCAGTACAATGTACTGGTAGAAGATTTTGGCGGACAGGTCTCCTGTGTAGAGATCTCTGCAAAAACTGGCAAGGGCGTCGATAAACTGTTGGAAACACTGGCCCTGGAAAGTGAGATTCTTGAACTGAAAGCCAGTGCTACAGGCAACGCTCAGGGTGTTGTGGTTGAAGCCGAACTAGACAAAGGAAAGGGACCCATTGCCACTATTCTTATTGAGAAGGGGACTCTGAAAAAAGGAGATGCATTTGTAACCGGAATTCACTCAGGGCGAGTGCGCGATCTTTTCAATGAACGTGGTCAAAGTGTCCATGAAGCCGGACCATCTAAACCGGTAATAGTGTTGGGATTATCCGGTACACCACAAGCCGGGGATTCATTCAGAGTTGTCGATGATGAAAAGGAAGCCCGTGATATCTCTGCCAGAAGGCGTCTGGCTCAAAAGGAACGGGAACTCCGTAAAATGGGTACTATTTCTCTTGATCATCTTTATGAGCAGATACAGGCAGGAAATGTCCAGACACTCAATCTCATCATCAAAGGTGATGTTGACGGATCGGTGGAAGCACTGGCCGATTCCATGGAGAAACTTAGCACTGAAGAGATCAAGGTGGCGGTTATCCATAGAAGTGTCGGAGCCATCAAGGAAACTGACGTTATGCTTGCTGCTGCTTCAGATGCGCTCATTATCGGTTTTCACCTTAGTCCAAACAGTAAAATCAGAGAGCTGGCAAAACGTGAAGGTGTAGAGATCAGAACTTATAGGATTATCTACGAAGCACTGGATGCAGTCCGAAGTGCCATGGAAGGAATGTTAAAGCCAGAAATCCAGGAAAATATCATTGCCACAGTAGAAATTCGTCAAATATTCAGGATTTCCAAAGTGGGGATCGTGGCAGGTTGTTATGTTCAGTCCGGTACGGTTACTCGTGGCGCCAAAGCCAGGCTTATTCGTGATGATGTTATCATTGCTGATAGCCGGATTGGATCGTTAAGAAGATTAACCGAAGATGTCAGGGAAGTGAATGCCGGATACGAATGCGGGATTACACTGGACAATTATCATGATTACCAGGAAAATGACCGCCTTGAAGTTTATGAGGAAATAGAAGTCGCCCGTAAGCTTTCAACCCATGCATAGGAGCTATATTTGCCATCAAAACATTTTCATATTGAGCGGCTCAGAGAACTTCTTCAACGGGAAATCGGTACCGTGATTTCACAGGAATTGCGGGATCCCAGGATCCCGCCTGTGGTTACAGTTACTCAGGTGAAACTTGCTCAGGATACTCGTAATGCTACCATTTATGTAAGTGTCCTGGGTGACCAGAATGAAAAAGACAATGCTATTGCTGCCCTCAACAAGGCTGCCCCTTTTATCCAGAGAACAGTTGCCGGTCGTATTACCGTGAAGCACTTTCCGCATCTGTATTTTAAGATCGACAACTCTCTTGAGCACAGTCAACATATTAACGAGCTACTCAAAGAAATTCAAGATGATCTGGAATGACCTTCATTCACTTATAGCTTCTCATAATAAATTTCTCATCTCCTCTCATATGAGCCTTGATGGAGATTCGATCGGTTCACAATTGGCCTTTTACTGGTATCTTAATTCCTTAGGTAAAGAGGTCACTATATGCAATCATGATGCTGTTCCGGCGAAATTCACTTTTCTTCACAACAGCGATAAAATGACAGTATTGCCCCTCAAAGGGCATTACGATGTAATTGTGATACTGGATTGTTCAAATCCGGGACGACTCGGTTGGGATATCGGTTCTGTTTCAGCTTCCGATATCATAAATATCGATCATCACAGAGATAACACACGATTTGGCACATTAAACCTTGTAGATACTGCTGCAGCAGCAGTGGGTGAGATTATTTACGATCACTTTTTGAACTGTAATATCTCTTTTCCACATCATGTAGCGGAATCTCTTTACACCGCCATAATGACAGATACCGGTGGTTTCCGATTTTCAAATACTAACAGCAGAATTCTAAAAAAATGTGCTGATCTTGCCGATAAGGGTGCTGATTGTGCAAAGATATACGAAAAAGTGTATGCCTCACATTCTCCAAACGCCCTTTTATTGCAGGCAAGGATCTGGTCTACATTGCACTTTCTTCTTGATGGCAGGGTTTGTGTTATGGAAATGCCCTATTCGCTGGTTGATGAACTTGGTGCACAGCTTAGCGACAGTGAGGGTATGTCCGATTATACCAGCACTGCAGAAGGAGTGTATGTGGGAATGTTAGTAAAGCACAATGAAAATCAGACCCATCTCAGCCTGCGATCCAAAGGAAGAATTGATGTTGGAAAAATTGCTCAGAAGATTCCTGGCGGAGGAGGTCATTCCAATGCTGCAGGATGCACTATAAATCTTCCTTACACACAAGCCCTCCAGAAGATGCTCTCTATAATAGAAAAGGAGCTGCAGTAGGGGTTGGACGGATTTTTATGCGTTAACAAGCCTCAAGGGCCATCTTCATTTAAAATAGTCGCACAGTTGCGAAAAGTTTTAAAAGTTAAGAAGATCGGACATGCGGGTACTCTGGATCCACAAGCCAGTGGGTTACTGGTAATCGCAGTAGGCAGTGCTACCCGTCTGATACAATATCTTCCCAACGAACCCAAAGTCTATAGATTCGGCCTGCAATTTGGTTCCCAGACCGATACTCTGGACAATACCGGATCGATAATTGCAGATGGAGGGAGTTTTCCACCGTCAGCCCAGCTTCAGGCTGCGCTTAACCGTTTCCATGGCGAGTATCTCCAGGTACCTCCTGCTTTCTCCGCGAAAAAGATCAATGGTGTAAGGGCTTATAAAATGGCCAGAAACGGTGACAATCCTCCTTTGAAACCCTGCAAAGTTACGATTCATTCCTTAGATCTGATCCAGTACGATCAAGACAAGGGTCTGGCAGAACTTGAGCTGAGCTGTTCGGGGGGAACTTATGTGAGGGCTCTTGTCAGAGATCTTGCATCAGAGCTCAACACCTATGGTTTTGCCAGTTTTATCCGGCGTTGTCGTTCAGGGAATTTCAATCTGGAACAGGCGATGGAGATTGATGATATAGACCATGCCGTTAACTATATTATGCCTGCCGCAGTTGTGTTGGGTAATGAACCCGGCATTCAACTAAGCGAACATCATCATAGAAAGCTCATTCATGGAATGAATATTTCATTACCGCAAATGAATGGTTTAACAGACAGGAATGTCTTTGCTTATTGTGGTACACATCTGCTTGCTGTACTTCAATGGAAACAGGGCTCAGAGTTTCATCCTGTAGCTGTTTTTCCCTTATCAGGTGATAGCCATGAAGCTTCTTTCAATTGATGATTATCTTCCAGATCAGGAAAGTACGGTTCTTACGGTTGGGAATTTCGATGGTGTGCACCGGGGGCATCAACTGCTCATTCAACAAGTGGTTGACAGAGCACGGCAAAGAGGAGTCTCATCTGCATTAGTTACTTTTGAACCACACACCCGTGCCGCTTTATTTCCGGAATTGCCGCAACATTTGCTTACTACATTTGAAGAGAAATATACTCTGATAGAAAAATCTGGTATTGATTATCTTTTTAAAATTCCTTTTGATAAATCTTTCAGTGAAACATCACCAGAATCGTTTGTGGAAAATTACCTGATTTCCCGCTTTCATATGATTGAATGGATAATGGGAGAAGGGCATGCGGTAGGCAAAAACCGGTCTGGTGGCAAGAATTTTTTGCGTGATACTGTGAGCAAATATCATATTCCAATATTTACTGCGAATCTGCTCCAGATGGATTCATTGGCTGTATCATCAACCAGAATTCGCAAATTAATAACTGAAGGATGCCTGAGTGATGCGATGGAAATGTTGGGTCATCCTTACCTGATTTCAGTTGAAAGGATTGAAGGATTAAAAATAGGCTCACAAATCGGCTATCCAACCCTCAATTTTAAAAGACCGCCTTCGCAGAAAGTTATTCCACCACCGGGGGTTTATGCCGCAGAGCTTGAGTTTAATGATACATTGCTCACCGGAGCACTCTATTTCGGCGCATGTCCCACTTTTAATGACAGAGAAAGTCATTTTGAGTTTCATGCGTTTGATTTGAACGGAACTACTCCGCAGGTCGGACAAACTGCACATATCTGGGTTTACCGTTTTTTGCGTAGTGATCAGGCTTTTTCAAATACAGAGGAACTGGTGAGACATATTCAACAGGATATAAACCAAATTAGAAATTTTTTTTCAGAGGAGAGACTCCAATGGCGTTAACCAAGGAACGCAAAAAGGAATTAACCACTACTTACGGTAAAAACGAAAAGGACACTGGAAATACCGATGTGCAGATTGCAATTTTAACGGATCGGATTAATTATTTAACCGAACATGTTAAGGCAAATCCCAAAGATCACCATACCCGTTACGGACTTCTTAAGCTGGTTGGGGAGCGTAGATCTCTGCTTGATTATCTGATAAAGGTCGATATTGACAGATACCGTTCGTTAATCAAGAAACTAAATATTAGAAAATAGCGGCCTGAGGTGTTTTCCCGCCGCTTTCTCCTTCTACGTCCATGGAGCGCCCCCACCGGCTTGCTGAATTCATGCTCATTTGGTGGTTATGGAAAATTGTACTCTCTATCTGGCCTGTATACAAATCCCGCAGACGGCAACATTTTGCCGTCTCAATTTCTTTATGATTGCATTAATGACTATATATAAAAAATCTAACATCAGGAGTTATAGATGACTCGTATCAATGTAGAAACCGAAATTTCTGATATCAAGGTTTCTCTGGAAACAGGCCGCATTGCAAAGCAGGCTGATGGTTCTGTGATTGCCCGGATTGGTGACACAATGGTTCTGGCTACAGTGTGTAGCGGTTCTGAAGCAGATTCCGATTTCTTCCCTCTCACTGTTGAATATGTCGAAAAGACCTATGCTGCAGGTAAAATCCCCGGTGGCTTTGTAAAAAGAGAAGGCAAGCCCAGTGAAAAGGAGATTTTATCCGCAAGAATAGTGGATCGTCCCATACGGCCTCTTTTCCCTAAAGGATATAAAACAGAAGTTCAGATAGTATGTACTGTCATTTCTGCAGATGATAATTACGATGCTGATGTGATTGCCGTTACTGCTGCCTCCAGTGCTCTTTGTGTTTCCGATTTGCCTTTCAGAGAACCAGTGGCTTGCGTGCGGGTTGGCCTGGTGGATGGCCAGCTCAAAGTATTTCCTTCCCTGGCCCAGACTGAAGCCGGAGATCTGGATCTGGTTGTAGCGGGTACAGAGGATTCAATCATGATGGTTGAAGGGGGTTGCACCGAGCTTAGCGAAGAATTGCTGATTGAAGCACTGCTTCTGGCACATAAACACATTAAAGATCTTGTAGCCTTGCAAAAGGAACTTATCGCCAAAGTCGGTAAGCCGCCTAAAGAAGAGTACCCGAAAAAGGAAATCAATCCTGAGATCATGGAAGCAGTTAATGAACTGGTGAAAGATCGTATTCATGAAATCAGTTTCTCAGGGAACAAAAAAGAACGTTACCGTGGTCTTGACGCTCTTCGTGAAGAAGTGCAGACTGCTCTGGCCGAGAAATTTCCCGAATCTGCCGGTGAGATCGACTCCGCATTCACCGAAATCGAAAGAAAAGATATCAGACAGACTATCCTTGATCAGGGTATCAGAATCGGTGGAAGAAAACTTGATGAAATCCGCAACATTACCTGTGAACTGGACATCCTTCCCAGAGCCCATGGTTCTGCACTGTTTACCCGTGGCGAAACGCAGGCACTGGTTGCCACAACCCTGGGAACAAAACTCGATGAACAGCACATCGACAGCATTCAGGGTGAATATGATAAATCATACATGCTGCACTATAACTTCCCCCCTTACTCGGTTGGTGAAGTAAAAAGATTAGGTACCGTTTCCAGACGGGAAATCGGTCACGGACATCTGGCCGAACGCTCTCTGGCACCCGTACTTCCAGACGAAAAGAGTTTCCCTTATACAATCAGAGTCGTTTCTGAGATCATGGAATCCAATGGTTCCTCATCGATGGCGACAGTCTGCGGTTCTTCATTATCACTGATGGCTGCAGGAGTTCCTATTAAAGGACACGTGGCCGGAGTTGCTATGGGACTGGTAAAAGAGGATGAAAGGGTTGCTGTCCTTACCGATATTCTTGGAACTGAAGATCATGTGGGTGACATGGATTTCAAGGTGGCAGGTACCCGTGATGGTGTTACCGCTATTCAGATGGATATCAAAATCCATGGCATTACTCCTGAACTGATGAAAGAGGCATTGGAGAGGGCTAAAAATGCCCGTATGAGAATTATTGATATAATGGAACAGGCAATTACCTCCTCACGTAAGGAGCTTTCTGCCTACGCTCCACGTATCAGCACTATTACTATCGACAAAGACAAAATCAGAGAGGTAATTGGCCCCAGCGGTAAGGTAATCAGGGACATTCAGGAAACCACAGGTACCACAATTTTCATCGAAGATGATGGTACAATACAGATTGCTGCCACCAATAAAGAGCAACGTGATGCTGCTCTCAATAGAATCAGAGGAATAGTGGCAGAACCTGAACTGGGTGCTGTTTACGATGGAGTAGTAAAATCAGTGGTAGAATTTGGTGCTTTTGTCGAATTTCTCCCGGGTAAGGAAGGGCTGGTCCATATTTCAGAACTTGACCTTCAAAGAGTTGCCAAAGTTGAGGATATCCTCAATGTGGGTGACAAGGTAAAGGTTAAGCTGATCGGATTCGACAGATTCGGCAAGGTTAAATTGAGCCGTAAGGCACTTCTGTAAATTCCAGATGGGGAGGTACTCCTCCCCATTTCTATTGTCTTCCTTTCTGCTGTAACACTTATTTCCTGTTAAAGATCACATTATGAACAATGACACGATTCTGGTAAAAAGACTTGAACACGCTCAAGATCTTCCTCTTCCCAGACGTATGACCAGTGGCTCCAGCGGCTGTGATGTTTGTGCTGCTGTCGAAACTGAACTTATTATTGCACCGGGTAGCCGGGCTCTTGTTCCTACCGGCTTATGCCTGGAGATTCCCGAAGGCTATGAGGTACAGGTTCGCCCCAGAAGCGGACTGGCCTTTAAGTTCGGTGTTACCGTTCTGAATGCTCCGGGAACTATTGATGCTGACTATCGGGGTGAAGTAAAGATTATTCTGGCCAATTTTGGTGATCAGCCATTTACAGTAAAACGGGGTGATCGTATCGCGCAGCTTGTCCCTTCTCAGGTTGCTCTATCTTTAGATTTCACTGAAAACCAATCCATCAGAGAGACTTCCAGAGGTTCGGGTGGCTTTGGTCACACAGGCGTTTAATGCAACTAAGGTTTTGAATTAAACTGACTGCATTTTAAAAAACACTTTGGGTGCCTTCAAAAAACACTTTGGGTGCCTTCAAAAAACACTTTGGGTGCCTTCAAAAAACACTTTGGGTGCCTTCAAAAAACACTTTGGGTGCCTTAAAAAACACTTTGGGTACCTTCAAAAACACTTTGGGTACCTTCAAAAACACTTTGCGTACCTTCAAAAACACTTTGGGTACCTTCAAAAACACTTTGCGTACCTTCAAAATAACTTTGGGCACCTTCAAAAAACTCAGACAATATCTTCAAAAACATAGAATACACCTTCGATAATGCAGAATGCAACTTCTGAAATACATCCAATTCAAACACAAACGGGCGGGAGAATAATTATGGTCGATAGCCAGCCCGCTCTTCGATTTACAAAAATGCTGTCCAATGGACCATTTGGGCTAAAATCTTAACCAGATATGCCTTTTAAGCAATTTTAAATTTCCGGTTCTTCATTTAGATATTCTATTCAGATTTCGTCTGATTAGATATTGTTTGGGTATTAATTCCAGTTTTTTTCCGATTTGATATTGTTACTCATCAGACTTCCACTCTGATATTTTTCTCTATTTCGTTCTGATACAATTGAGCCAGAACCAGATGAACGTGCCTGCCCAATGGTTCAAAACCGGCTGCACTCACATTTGAAATCACCTGTTTTGATTTTGATGCACCTGGAATCACCACACTGACTTCCGGATAATCGAGTATAAAACGTAAGGCAAACTGTGACATGGACATGGATGCCGGCACCAGAGGCCGAATCTGATTAACCAGATCGAGCCCATAGTCAAAATCCAGACCGCAAAATGTTTCTCCAGCATTAAAGGCCTGACCATTCCGGTTGTATGAGCGATGATCCGAAGAAGAAAATACTGTATCTTTTGTATATTTGCCGGTTAACAGGCCACTTGCCAGTGGAAGCCGGGTTATCAGAGCGACTTTTTTTTCTGCAGCTTTTCTAAAAAGGATCTCAAGCGGTTTCTGACGGAATATGTTGAATATTATTTGCAAAGAAGTTATATCATCCTGCTCAAGACATATAAGAGCCTGTTCCATTGTTTCTACACTCGCTCCGAAATACCGTATTTTTCCTTCACTTCTCAGAGCACGCAACCAGTCAAATATTTCGCCATCTTTTAACCAGGATACAGGAATACAATGCAACTGTATCAGATCTATTGATTCTCTGCCAAGCCGACGAAGCGAATTTTCAGTACATTTTTTCAAAAGTTCAAGTGAATAGTTATCAGGGTATCCCTCCAGTCGCCCAAGTTTAGTGGCCACAAAAGTATTGCCTGATTGGTTTCTCAAAAAGTTCCCTACCAGTGTTTCACTTCTTCCAGCGCCATAAACATCTGCAGTGTCAAAAAAATTAACCCCACTATCCAGGGCTGCTTTTAAAATTGCGTTAATCTCTTCATCTGAAATTTCTCCCCAGTCTCCCCCAAATTGCCACGTTCCCAAGCCGATCTCTGATGCTTTAAACCCGGTATTTCCAAATTCCCTGTATTGCATTGAGCCTCCTT
>JAAYPC010000092.1 GCA_012519985.1 Fibrobacter sp. | reverse complement strand
GCTTCATATATCTCTTTGAGGGCTTCCCTGAAATAAGTCCAGGCCTTATAATATGTAACTTTGACGGAACGGATCTCATCAGGTTCGATTACCATTCGGGAAAGTATATCTGAGAGTTCTGTGTAAAGTTCAGCAGAGCGTTTTATCAGAGAAAGGTCTGCATGAACCTCCTGAAGTTTCTCCTTATTTTCCTTCGCCAGAAATTCAAAATCTTTTGATCCCCGTAGCTGCTTATACGGTTTTACAGTAATAATCCCAAATTGTCGATCCGGTCTTTACTTTTTTTCTGCATGGTGATTTCTTCACCAATGAGGCTGATTTCCTACCTTCGCCCCTGTTACATCATTGGCATCCATGATTGCAATGAAAGCCCCAGGATCCCTTTTCATGACCAGTGCCTTGAGAGAAGGGACATTGGACTTGTTAACCACAGAATAAAGTACTGATTTTTCGGCACCCTGAAAACCGCCCTTACCATGAAGCAACGTAACCCGCCATTTATTACCATTATTTATGTCATCAAGAATCTCATTCCACTTACCGGAGATAATCATTACTACCCGTCTTTTAGCTAATCCATGGAAAATCAGACTGGAGACTCTGGCACTGACAACTATATAGACTATTGTAAGAAGCACGTTTTCCAGAGGAAACAGCAATAATGAAATAATCATCACCACCGAATTTACTATTAAGCTTCCCATTCCAATGGAAAATCCAAATAGCTTGTGCAAAACAGCACTGATAATCTCCGATCCCCCTGCCGAACCATAGGAGCGCAGTATTATTGCAACTCCCAAACCAGAAATGCTGCCTGCAAACGCGGCAGCCAGCAAGGGATCAGTAAGTGGAAGCTTGATCTCAGGGACTAAAAGCAGTGCAGAGTAGATCATTATGCCCCAGGCTGTATACATAATAAAACGCAATCCCACAAATTTGAAAGCGATTAAAAAAACCGGAACATTAACCAGCAAATAAATAAATGCAAAAGGCAATGTTTGCCACTTATGATAAACAATCAGTGATAACCCTGTAAGACCACTGGAAAGAAATCCGAAGGGTAATAGTATTGCTTTTACAGAAAAAGCACACAGCACACTGCCAGAAACCAGAAGTAAGGTATTATAAAGAAATTTTTTCATCTATTAGAAATCCCTGTCGCTCATGAAAGTTTATTTAATTATAACATTATGATTTTTAAGAAACATCAGATTCCACTTAAACTCTCATCTCATTTCCTTTTCCCCGCCTGCTCATAGAACCCATTGGCTCAATCCCTGCAACATCTTTCTTTTAAGCCCAATACGCGAGAATCATGCCAATAATAAATCACCTTAAATTCGCTCAAAACAACAATGGTGGCTCAAAGTTATCAATATTTCTGTAGGGCGGAGTAAATTAAAATCAACTTAAGTTAAGATCCTTAAAAGGAAACAGTATCTGTTCAGAATATAAATTTAACAATCGGCAATTTACAGTTTCAATTACTTTATAAAGGATTTTCGCCTGATTCGTTTCTTTATTGTCTGGTTAAAAGATGCTGCAACCGAATATCGGTGGGTAAGAATGCAAAATAGTCTGTTAAAGCATGCAAATAAATACCAAATCTCAAGCACCAAATCTTAAAAAACCGGAATGACCGATCATTTCAAATTCCAAACAAGAAATTACTGCTCTCTATTTATTGTGACCCTTCCTTTTCCTGTCCCTTTTCAATCTTCATAAAGATTTTGCTGAAAGGCAACACCTGAATTCGTTCACTTTTAATGAACTCGCCATTGGTCCCGGTGATTAATATCCTGTAGGTGGCTGGAGGCAGATTACACTGAATAACCGGTTTTCTTCTGCTACTCTGGCCGACAAGCTCTCCATCTATGTAAATCATACAATCCAAATTTTTCACCCTGAAATGAACTTCTGATGTCAAAGAAGGAGTCTCTGAAGGATTATATCTGTATTGGATATCAACATTTCCTGCTGAAATGCTGTCTGAAGGACGGGGTAATATCAGTCGCTCAGAAACGGTAAAATTGGCATTTCCGGAGTTATACAGATTCTGCGATCGATTTAAAAACAATATTATTATCAGTGATATAAAAGCTGTTGCAGATATGATGGATAACATAACAACTCTTGATCCGGTCCGTCTCTTTCTTATCTTTTCTGCAAAGGAACTTATCATCTTAAGAGCATCCGGATTGCCCGGTACTTCCTGAAGAGTCTCCAGACAGAGCCGGTAAGCCTCCTTATATCTGCGAAGGCCTGTCAGTTGACTTGCTGAACCAAGCAGAGTACCGGGCATAATTTTACGTATACCACGATCGATTTCCGATGTAAAGTACTCCAGACTTCTGCAGTTAACCTGTCTTTTCCATATCTGATAAGCTTCACCGGCGTGAGACGGTCTATTTGACGGATCAGGATCAACAAGCATCTCTAACAATGGATATCGCCGATCATAACCCAAAATATTTTTAAGCACTATTCCCAGAGCATAACAATCAGCCCTGAAGTAATCGACTCTTCCGCGCTCCTTTTTCTCAAGTATTTCAGGTGCAATATACCCTTTTGTGCCTCTGACAGAATTACTTGTATTGTTTAAATCATTTCTGGTGGAAAAACCTAAATCAATCAGAAAAACACCTTCAGAAGCAGATATCAGAATATTGGCAGGTTTAATATCCCGGTGAGCATACCCACTGGCATGAATGGCACTTACTGCCTTTATCACCCCTTCAGCTATAGCCAGCCGAAGTTCATTGTTTTGCAGGATGCTGATAGATTTTTGCAGATTAAGAGAACGGATCCATTGCATTACGATGCAGACATTTTCTTTCCAGATAAGCACATCGTAAACCTGAGGAAGACACGGAAGATTAAGCTGAGCCTGAGTAACCGCCTCCTGAAAATGACGGTTTCGGTATTTTTCCCTGGAAAACGGAATCATCTTGATAACCACCTGCCGATCAAGCTGTTTTTGACGAGCCCGATAGACAGTACCATAAGCCCCTTTGCCAATGATAACCGGTGTATCAAATCCTGATGGAAGTTTCATGGATCCCGTTTTCCGCTGTTATTCTTTTCTGCAAGATGAATCCATTGCCGCAACTCCGTATCTGAGGAATCAAAAAGAGCTCCTGATTTCCAGATGCCAAGAGCCTCTGCATACTCTTTACGATAAAAATGGAGAATACCCAGATTAAACAGTATATCTTTATCGGTTTTATGATTATGACTTGCTACAGTTAACAGGGACTCGGCTTTCTGTGTAAGACCAAAAGAGGAAAAAAGTATCGCACTCAGATTGAGAGCTTCGGAATTGGACGGATCATAATCCAGTGCAAATGTAAGTGCAATGAGCGCAGACATGGTATCTGCTGCTGAAAGCATTTTTCTTCCATAAGTGATCCAGGCATCCTTAAGCAGTAAATTAATAAAATCATGATTCTCGATGGAACGTGCGGCCTGAAGATGAACCAGAGCCTGACGCCATAAAAGCGTGTCCTGATTGTTTGCATAGGACTTCTGAAGTAAAGCCTTACCCACACCTACTCGCGCCTGGAAATCCCTGGGATTACGATAAAGTTGCTCATTAAAAAAACCAATAGCCATATCATAATCACCCAGTTGCAGACTCTGGTAACCCCTCTTTACCGAGTTCTCGCCACAGGAAATCAAAAAAAATGCCCCTAATAGTGCTAAAATCCGGGATCTTCTGTTCATCTCTTTTTCCTGAAATCTATCGAATACTGCCAGCCAGTAATAAAGCCTGCAGGGCATGCATTCGGAAGATTAGTCCACAACTTGTTTAACTGTATTGAAAAAAATATTTCCTGCCCGCCAGTCGGGGTCAACCCTCGTGGTTCCGTTCGTTGGGGCAACCCTAGTGGTTGCCCTCAGACTCATGGAAGAAAGCGGATTTTGAGGAAAAAAGTTAAAGCTGGCGCCAGCCTTAAGCAAAGAAATTTTCAGGCAGCTATTGCTGCAGCCTCTTCATAAAGATTGACTCTTATATGAAGTGCATCGGCCATGATGGATAGATCATGCATAACCGGACAGGTAATGCAGGGGTAATCCTTATCAAGATTCCTGCATCTCCACATCATGCAAAAATCCCCATTGCTGAGTTTGAGGTTATTACACCCCGGTTCTCTTTTGATATCCATGAGTCCCTCCTGTTTTGTCTATCGAATATGACTGCATTATATATGCCAATATGGAAGGAATTACCTGATGAGACAACTGCCTTAATGCTTTGTCAACTCATAAGGTCTATAAAAAAGAGAGCCGGAGAAATGCGGATACTCCGGATCACAGGGAAGGAAAAGAGAAACTGTCGAAATCCTCAATTAATGAAATTTTTTGCTGCTTACCCGTTCATTTTCCGGAATGGTGCTGTCAGAATCAAATACGGTGGCTTGCCATTGCCAGCCAGGGTCCTTCATTTTGCCTGGACAATTTTCCTTTATCATATCCATCATCTCAGAATCGAAAGTAGCCTGGTAAACTGAAGTAACCACCCGGATATGCTCCACAGTAAGTCCTTCCACACCACTAAGATCTGCATGTTGAAGATATGCACCCTTGAGACGGGCATCGGTAAGATTCGCACTTTTCAGGTTTGCGCTTTTTAAAAAGGCATGTTCCAGCGAAGCCCCTCTGAGATTGGCGTTGGTAAGATTGGCACCTCGCAGATCCGCTGATTCGAGGTTAGCATTTGTCAGATTTGCATTACTGAGATCAACCCCCTTTAAATCACAACCTCGCAAATCAACTCCAGCCAGATCCTTTTTTCCCAGATAGACTGCATCCCTTATCTTTAAAGATTTGACATTTTTCCTTCGCTTACCACTTCGTTCCAACAATTGCTGGCTGTCTACTTCTGCACTTTTCTGCTTCTTGAACTGTGCCTCGCTGTATCGTGCCCTCAGCTCATATTCACTCATGCATTCCGTTTTCTTTCCATTGATATAACCATAAACCAGTTTGGCAGGTGATTTACCATCTTTTTTACAGTTCTGCATCATCGAATCCAAACACAGATACATTGGCATATTTTGATCAGTTGAATCATTATAAGTAAAGATAGAATATATTAAAAGTACTGATTTTATAATCTGCATTAAAACCTCCACCAGATTTATGGATTACATTCAACATGACTGCCGTCTAAATCAATATATTAGGTGCACCCATTATAGAAGTAGTTCATTTTTCTACTATAGAGGTGCTTCTAATGTCTGTTTCCCGTGTTCCTTTTTTCCTGCATTAACTGGTATATTTGCCCGTATTTCAGAGCGACTTTTTTTATATCGTACTTCTTAACGGTTTCCAGACCTTTTCGGCAAAAACTGTTTCTGAGTTTTTCATTCTCGATCAGTGCGACAATGCATTTTGCAATATCAGCATCTCTGCAGCAGAATCCATCCACTCCATCAGTAATAATCTCCTTTGCACCGGCATTTTTCACTGCTACCACTGCTGTTGCACAAGCCATAGCCTCAAGAATTGGTACCCCGAAACCTTCATATGAGCTCACCTGGCAATAAATCCAGTGCTTGCGGTACTGTTCAACCAGTTCGAGCTCTTTCAGTTTTGATTTATAAATGATATTTCTGCCAGAACAATTCTGAGGTCCGACAACAGTTAAGGTACAATCAGGATATTTGGGCAAGATAGATTCCTGGAATATCCTTACCAGATGATCTCCACGCTTTCTTCCCTGCAACCCACCCATGAAAAGTATTGACGGATGAGATGTTCTGACTGAAGGATCCGGACTGAACAGATGCAGCGGAACTCCACAGGGAATGATTGTTTTTACCAGCGGCAAAGACCTGGTGGTATTTACCGAAATCCCGATCAGTTTCCCTTGCTTCAGACAGGAGATCCATTCAAAAAGATAAAAAAGTGACTGGTAAAGAAAACGTAACAATGTTGCAGCATGCATGGCTTCCTGGAGTGCAGATCCATAAAAGGTACGAACCCTTGAAAGATTCTTTCTGCACAGATAGTCATCACCATGATAATGCATGATATCGAAATCATCACCCTTTATAGATCTGAATTTCAATGCAGGAATAAATTTACGCACCAAAGGCCACTTACTATCCCATGTAAAAAGGTGACTTCTGTAGAGGCTGCCTTCCGGAGCAGGACTGAAACTGAAACAGGTTACCTCATTGCCCATTTCAACCAGAGCATTAGCCAGATAATGCACCTGAATGGAAACACCGTTTGGCTGGTCGGATGGCAGTTGTTTGTTAAAAAAAGCAATTTTCATCAAGACTGTTTTATTTTCCCGAGACATATGAAACCATATACCAGTGCAGCCATGACAACAAATGGTGAAACCAAGACAGATATGAATTCGACAACAAACCTTGTATGAAACAGGTTTGACAGACCTGAGCGTCGTAAAGCGAGTATACCGGTGAGGAAAAAATGGAACAAGGCCAGTTGCTTTTTGCTTACTGAAAAAAACCGGGCAAAAGCATAGACAACATATGCAAAAAACTGTAACGAAACAGATGGAGTTATGGGGGAACCGATATATTTGCGATACAGTTGAGGATGTTTTAAATATAACAGAGGATCAAACCTTCTGTTCCAGCAGTTTTTCAGCAAATCCCATTGTTCCCAGTGCCTGAACCGATGCAGGACCCTGATCCTGGGACAATACTGAATAGATCCACCCTTTTCCAACACCGAGAATGCCAAATCAGCATCTTCTCTCTGAACAGAAAATCGCTGATCAAAACCTCCGGCTTCCAGAAATACCTTCTTGCGATAGAAGATATTGTTGGTTCTCATTGCCGGTTTTTCCAGTCGCTTTGCCTCTTTATACATTCCTAAGCCACAGGAGTTTTTCTCTATTATAGTATGCCCCTCCACAGCAGAACTGTTTTCATGTCTCTGAAGATAATCCAGCCCTTCGGAGATCCAGTTTTCACAGGGTTTGCAGTCGTCATCGGTGAATGCAACAACTTCTCCTCTGCTGACAAAAACTCCCAGATTCCTTTTGGCGCTTATGCTTTTGTCATCCAAAAAAAACCATCTGACCTGTTTATATCTGCCTTTGAGCGCTTTCGGATCATAATCACATACCACTATTGTTTCGTAATACTTTTTCTCCAAATCCTGCTTCTGCAGTGCATCCAGCAAATCACAGATCATCTGCGGCCTGTGCGAAGCGACAATAACGCTGATTTTAATTTTTTGTTTAAAAAGCATATACCAATAATATCAACTGCTCAAAAGGACTGCAACTCCCTATTTGAATTTTGCTATATTATGATTATGTTTAACCAGAATCGGACGACCGAATCAGGCTAAAAATATTAATCTCTTAACTTGGATAACGAAGATTGGAGTCAGTGATGAGATGGTTCAGGTTAATTACCGCATTTTTATTTGTCAGCATTTCCAGCACTTTGGCTGGAGATATGGTGTTAACCCTAGATGATGGAAGGGAAGCGATTTTGCATGATGACAACACCTGGGGATTTGCCCAATTTTCGGTAACCGATGGAAGTGAGGAAGATCTTTATATTACTGTAGATAATGGTAAAACGATCTGTTTAAAAACTGACTACACCTGGGAATACTCTAAAGGGAAACCTGTGCAGAAAAAATCAGAAAAAGAGTTGCCCTCAGTTTATGCAAATGGTTCTGCCACCCGACCTACTTTAGACCAGGCGGTTCAAACGGCAATCTCCCAGGCTGTAGAGCGACTTACCACCAAACTTCTTCCATATGCTAAGAAATCCAAGCTGACTCCCAAATATCTTACAGCCTGTATAAAAAATGAGATTGGCGAAAACGGAGCAGAAACCAGTTACAAACCTGGTTGGACCGCTCAGGCAAAAATTACTCTCAGCAGTGCTCAGGTGAAAAATATTATTGAGTGTGTTGCCACACAGATTGAAGCGCCTGGGAATCAGGAAACTACGAAAAAGTAGAATCTCTGGTTACAGGCTTTTTTCAATTATGACAAAAATGAATGTCATAAAGGGAAAACTTAAGTATTAACGTTCCTTTGCTACGCTTGTCCGCAATTGGGCAGTAATTTTTGAAGCCTGTTGCGGAAAGTTTAGTGGAATTATTGAATATTTAGAATACCAGACCTGATTTGATTGGAAAGTTATTGTACTGCGACAGATAAAAAGATAATCTCCTGGAACAACCAGTACCGATCTGCTGGATTCGTGATAGAGATTGAATGAGATTTTTTTCCCGGTAGCCCTGTTAATGAGACTGATCTCATAATTGTAGTTTTTAGGAGCGGTTACGGTGAAAATGGAAAAATTGTCATTATAGCTTTTTTCGGATATTGAAGCATAAGCAGCATCGACTTTGACCATTGGGTCGAAAAACACCCCTTTCCAGTCAGAGCCAAATTGTTCGGCCGAGTAGGCTGTTGTTTTTATTTTAGTCAAAGAGTTCTCTGTATGCACTTTGCTGGCACAACGCTCTGCTCCCTCCAGAAATGATTTAAAATCTTTGTTTAACCTCTCTGCTGGGGTATGTAACCAAATAATATGCTTTTCTATCTCCTTTTTCCATAATGCAGGATCAGCGAATTTGGACCTGTAAGCATCGGGAGCTTCCGAAGAAGGTGCGATTTTGAGAAGAGTTTCGGTAAAAATTTTTAGTGCCTCATCGTAGTTGCCAACCAGTTCGGCTTTATTGGCTTTCTTCAGATTCCCAGACTGATTAAACAGATCACACGAAATAAAGAGAATCATTATCATTATGGGTAGAAGTTTTTTCATAATAACACTCCAAATTAAATTAATGACTTCGATTATCTTTAATCGTAATATATAAAAGGAATTGTTTATTATCACAGTCTTAGAAAGGAAATTACTGGTTTTCTTTCGATCCCCGGACCAATATAGTGAGGAAAAAACAAAATCAGCATCTGATACTATCCTCGAACTATATTAGCGATACCTCATCAAAAAACAGGTCCGCTAATTGCTTATAGATCCTACAGCGGTTCTTTAATAAATGATGTATGAATTACTCGCCACAGGGGATTTCTTACTTAAATCAAACTTCAATTCCAGGTTTATTTTAAGTTGTTTTTTCAAGCAGCAGTTTGTTTTGCGTTTTACTGAATAAATTCGATATGAAGGGAGAGAGAATGAAGGCTAAAACGGCAGAAAAAGTTGAACAGCGAGTTAAATCGGGGGTCTCGTTGTTTACCGATTATGATATCTATCTTTTTAAGCAAGGCAATCATTTCAGGCTGTTTGAAAAACTGGGTTCACATCCTATGACTGTTGAAGGAGTAAGTGGAACCTATTTTGCAGTTTGGGCCCCCAATGCCAAAAAAGTATCAGTCGTTGGCGATTTCAATTATTGGAATACTCAGACTCACCCCCTGTTTCCCCGTTGGGACAGCTCCGGAATCTTTGAAGGGTTCATTCCGGGTATCGGGATCGGTGCTCTTTATAAGTTTAATATCGAATCAAATATTAATGGATATAAAGCCAACCGTGGAGATCCTTTTGCTGTTTACTGGGAGGAACCACCTAAGACCTCTCCCATCGTGTGGAATCTCGATTACGAGTGGCACGATGAAGAGTGGATGAAAAACCGCAAAAAAAACAACTCTTTAAGTTCTCCTATCTCCATTTATGAACTTCATATCGGTTCCTGGCGAAGAAAAGTTGAAAACAACCGATGGCTCACCTATCGGGAACTGGGCCCGGAGCTTGCCGATTATATCAAAAAAGAAGGATTTACCCATGTAGAATTTCTCCCGGTCATGGAACATCCCTTCTACGGATCCTGGGGATATCAGACAACCGGATATTTTGCTCCCACCAGCCGATACGGTTCTCCTCAGGATTTCATGTGCCTTATCGATTATCTTCACCAGCAGGGAATCGGGGTCATTTTAGACTGGGTACCATCTCATTTCCCTGGTGATGAGCACGGGCTTGCCTTCTATGATGGAACCTGTGTTTACGAACATGCAGATCCTAAAAAAGGTTTTCATCCGGACTGGAAAAGTTTCATTTTCAATTACGGCCGCAACGAAGTCCAGGCGTTCCTGATGAGCAGCGCAATTTTCTGGCTGGAAAAGTATCATGCTGATGGCTTGCGGGTCGATGCTGTCGCATCTATGCTCTATCTCGATTATTCCAGAAATGAAGGTGAATGGATACCCAACTGTTTTGGTGGAAGAGAAAATCTTGAGGCCATAGCATTTCTGAAAAGATTTAACGAAGAGGTTTATAAGGCATTCCCTGATGTTCAAACCATTGCCGAAGAATCGACTGCCTGGCCCATGGTCTCAAGACCTACCTATGTCGGTGGTCTGGGTTTCGGTATGAAATGGAACATGGGTTGGATGCATGATGTGACCACCTATATGAGTAAAGATCCAGTTTACCGAAAATACCATCACGGTGAACTTACTTTCAGTATGCTTTATGCGTTCACCGAAAACTACGTGCTGCCACTCTCTCATGATGAAGTGGTTCATGGCAAAGGTTCTCTGGTAAATAAAATGCCTGGCGATGACTGGCAAAAACTGGCCAACATCAGGCTCCTTCTGACTTACGAATTTATGCATCCGGGTAAAAAACTTCTCTTTATGGGTGGAGAATTTGCACAATGGGATGAATGGAGTCACGATCAAAGCCTCCAATGGCATCTTACTCAATGGGAACGTCATAATGGAATACAGAAACTGGTTGCAGATCTAAACACTATTTACCGAAACACCCCCTCGCTTTATGAATATGATTTCGATCCCAAAGGGTTTGAGTGGATCGATTGCAATGACTGGGAAAACAGCATTCTCACATTTATTCGAAAAGGAAGTAACCCAGATGATATAATTCTGATCGGTTGTAACTTTACTCCAGTTCCACGTCTGGCCTACAGAGTCGGTGTCCCGCTTCCTGGTTACTGGGAAGAAATCCTTAACAGCGATGCAATCGAATATGGGGGAAGTGGAAGTGGAAACGCTGGTGGAACCACTTCTGAAGCCGTCTCCTGGCATGGGAAAAAGAACTCAATTCTTATTACTCTGCCTCCATTAGCAGCAGTGGTCTTTAAATTCCGCCCTGAGATGAAAAATCAGTAAGAAAACCCATCCCCTCTCAATGCAGAGGGGATTTTTTTTCCCTGAAAGAACTATTTACTCAGGTTTCTGTCAGCAAAAACTACTTCAACAGGCCTCGCTCTTAATTACTTTGACGAGCCTCCGTTGTCTGTCACTTCCACGAGGTCTTCCGAGAAGAAGTCTTTTCATTGAGATATCTAATCAGAAGTAATCTGAAAAAAAATCCAACACAAAGAATCAATCTTTCTCTTTCTGTTTTCATAAACAGTAAAAAATGCTTTGCAACACCATACTTTTTGTAAGGAATCTGGTAAGGCATGCGCCCTTTATTGGCTACGGCTAGCCCTTCAGTCACTAAATCAGAATGCGAGCGTTTTTTCCTCCTAAATTAAGACATTTCTTCGAATACGCTCACTTATAAAAACATTAGAAAGTTTCCCCAATCCGATCTTATTACAGAATTGCAATCTTAACACACAATATGCTTCTTTCCAGCTCAGGCAATTCTGGTTTGGCAAAGGAAACTGCTTTCCCAAATTTGAAGGAACGGAATGTTCGCATTCTGACGTGCATCTATAGGAGGCTAGCTGAAACTAATACAGGGCGCATGCCTTACCAGAATTCTTATTAGGTTCGGAATATATCAACCCGTGCTAACAGCAGAGCCGCTAAATCCCCCGATGTAAATCGGAGGACTTTATGATCGTCCACTATGGGGGTTAGGGGGGCTCTATTCTGAGTTTCCGACTCTGGTCACCGATCACCACAATCAGAAATTCAAATTTCTCTGTCTGGTCATCGATCACCTCAGTCAGAAATTCTGATTTCTCTGTCTGGTCATCGATCTCCTCAGTCAGAAATTCAAATTTCTCTGTCTGGTCACCGATCACCTCAGTCAGAAATTCTGATTTCTCTGTCTGGTCACCGATCACCTCAGTCAGAAATTCTGATTTCTCTGTCTGGTCACCGATCACCTCAGTCAGAAATTC
>JAAYPC010000091.1 GCA_012519985.1 Fibrobacter sp. | reverse complement strand
AGGAAACTGAGACCAGGTCCTCTACTGCTGCAATTGAAGAAAATGTAACTCAAAATTTAAAAGGTCCCTCTGTGAAACTGTGGAAAAGGGCTGTCTGCAGCCTTTTTCAGACGGTTGCGCTTTACCCCATATTCATGTTATTCGCTACACCAGTGATTATTCCTTTCATCATAGATTTCTTTAAACCGGAAATAGAGGTTACAGAATGGGTGACAGTCTCATTTGTTTCGATGGTGCTGCTTTTACCTGCAGTAATAACCATGTCTATTATTGGTAAATGGTTGATTATCGGAAGGTTTAAGCCGGGAAGTTATCCTCTGTGGGGTTTTTTCTATCTGAGATTCTGGTTTGTAAGCAGGTTAATGGATCTGGTTCCTACCCGTATTATGAGAGGCACACCATTTCTGACCTGGTATTACCGGTTGTTGGGTGCAAAAATAGGCAGAAATGTTCATATGGGTTCCGATAGATTCAGAGTATGTGATATGATTTCCATAGGTAATAATACCTGTATCAATGCTGATGCTCACCTTATGGCCTATAAAGTGTCAAATGGAATGGTTCATATTGGTCCAATAAGTATTGGTAAAAACTGCACTGTGGGGACCCGATCAGTATTAAATGAAAACTCAAAAATGGAAGACTACTCCGAGCTGGCGGAATTATCTCTGCTTCCATCGGGTGCAACTGTTAAAAGCGGTGAGCACTGGGAAGGTTCTCCGGCAACCAGAGTCAATCCAAGAAAATCAAACAGAGAATTTGAAGAATACGCAGCTTCTCTTAAACCTACTTTATCCTATAAGATAGCTTTTTCACTGGCTTTTTTACTGGTGCTGGTCCTTCCAGTTTTTCTTTTGATTCCCTGGACAATTGTGGCATTTAACCTGTATGTATACAACGGCCTGCTGCATACATTAGCATCTACAATTCCATTGGCAGCGCTTTATACCATTTCTTTTTGCATTTCAGTTGCTGTGGTTAAAAAAATATTATCACCAAGGGATGGTTCTACCAGCTATCCAGTTTACAGTAAAGAGTACATAAGAAAATGGGTAGTAGACACTCTGGTGCAGTTAAGTCTTATGACAGTGCAACCGCTTTATGCTACCATATTTCTTCCCTTCTGGCTCAGGATGCTGGGGGCGAAGATCGGTAAAAGAGCTGAAATCTCCACAGTTGATCATATAACTGCTGATCTTCTCAGTGTTGAGGAGGGCAGTTTCGTCGCTGATTCAGCCAGTGTAGGTCCTGCAGTGGTCAGAAACGGAACTGTAAATGTGGGAAAAACAGTAGTGGGAAAAAGATCCTTTGTTGGAAACAGTGCCCTGATTCCTATAGGAACAAGTATCGGGAATAACTGCCTTATAGGTGTTCTTTCCAAACCCCCTAAGGAGTGTGCATTTCAAACCATTAATGATACCAACTGGCTGGGTTCTCCCCCTATAATTCTTCCCAAACGACAGGAAAGCCAGCAGTTTGAATTGAAAAAGACATTTGAACCTCCCTTCTATATGGTATTACTCAGGGGTATAGTGGAGTTTTTTAAAATTACTGTACCGCCTGCATTGACCAGTTGTTGCTTTATTTTCTCTTATTGGTTTATGTCCGAAATACTGGGACCGGTTGCTTCACTGGGTTCATATATCTTGTTTTGTCCTCTAGTGATATTTGGCTCTTCGGTATTTGTTTCACTGGTGACTGTGGTTTTAAAATGGTTGCTGGTTGGAAGATATCGTCAGTTGCAAAAGCCCCTTTGGAGTCTTTTTATCTGGAAAAATGAGTTTATAAATTCTCTATGTGAGAATATGGCATTTCCATTATTATTGCAAATGATTCAGGGGACTCCATTCTTGCCGGCATTTTTCCGTCTTTTAGGCTGCAGGATAGGTAAAAACGTTTTCATGGAGACTACAGAAATAACCGAATTTGATCTGGTGTTTATAGATGATAATGCATCTTTGAATTATGGCTGCACTATTCAGACGCACCTTTTTGAGGACCGAGTAATGAAGATGTCCAATTTGTATATAGGTAAAAATGCCACCGTTGGACCAATGTCTGTGGTTCTTTACGATTCCTCCATGAAAAACGGAGCGGTTCTGGATGGGCTATCTCTGCTTATGAAAGGAGAAACATTACCTTCCTCATCCGCCTGGTTTGGTATTCCCGCCCGTTCACAGTCTAATATTGGTAACTGAATTGCGATTCTATTGATTTGACCCTGCTTTGAAAAAGCAGGGTTTTCAAAAAGAATTTCTTTCCGGATTTTTTCTTGCATCTACTTTCACCTATTAAAGGAGGATTAACGTGATAGCAAACAAAAAGGTACTCAAAGGATTTTTTGTTTTCTCTTTTCTATTTTCTTTTTCTCAAAATGCCTTTTCTGTAAACACTGTAGAGACATTCAATCCTCAGAGTGGATATTTTTCCATTGACTTCGGTATCAGCGAAATGCAACCTAAGCTGAATGCCTCAAAAGTAAATTCCAAGGTGGTACTGGGCAAAGGGCTTAGTCCCTTTATTTCTGCTTATATGGGAATGCAGTTGCAGGGGACCAGATACTTGAGCTACGGATGGAGCGGGTTATTTATGGGTGCAATCAGCAAGTTGTATTCTCATAACTATTTCTCTTTTGATATGACTCTGGAAGCCGGGTTGTACTACAACAATTTGTTTTATGCTGCTCCTGGAATAGAATTCAATTTTGATCTGGCTCCGGATCAGCAGTTTATGGGCTTTTATATGGATGTAATTGAAAACATTACAGGAGCAGACATTGATGATTCGGTTCGTGTTTATAGATTTACTCCTGAAACAGAACTCGATTTCGGTTATTACATAAGCCTTGTCGAAGGGCAGCAACTGCATATCCGATTTGATCAACGCTTCAGACACAATCCAGCTTTTGGAGAACGTAAATATGAAATTGAAGCTCTCAGAGTTGGATACAATATGATGATGAATGATGGTTTTCAGATACAAACCGAATTCGAATATCAGATTCCGATGAAAAGGGAAAAAAACCGATATGGTTTCCGGGTCGGTCTGGTTAAATGGTAAATAGATATTCTCACTTAAAATCCGTTATTCACCCTATCAGGAGAAAGAGTATGAGAATTTCCAACAAAAAATGGTTGTTTTTGAAAATTGCACTTATGCTGATGTTTTGGGGAACTCCCAATTTATCTGCCCAAAATCCTACTGTATCAAAAAATAAAAACAGAGAAGATGTCATTATAGAGGAGGTATGGAAAGGATATAACTGGTCCAACCATAAACGTCGAACTTTGACTTACGATTCTGCAGGAAACTGCATCAGTGAGCTATCGGAGATATGGAACGGTACAAAATGGGAAAAAGAGTCGTTGATCCGTTCGATCTACGATGATCTGCACTATAAAACCGGCATACTGATACATAAAAGAAACAGTAAATCATCAGGTTGGGAGCTTGTGGAAGGTTATCGCATGATGATCGATACCATTAAAGGAAAATCACAAAAAGTTGTTCTCCACGATGCCAAATGGGATCCGGTAAAAAAATGCTGGTTCGCTCCGGACAGTATTTTCTATGATAAAAAAGAAAGAGTCATTAAAACCGTTAATATAGAAAACTACTTTTCGGATGAAACGAACGATTCTATCCAAATCATCAATACCGTGGAAAATAGTTATTTAAATAACAACTGCTGGATAGAAACCAATAAAACCTGGCGCTCCGATAACAAAAAAACCGAATCAGAAAGATACAGATACCGCAAGGTTGGCAATTCATCACCGCAAGAGTTTACCATAGACTACTGGGATAACGAAATGAACAGATGGATTCCCAACACTGCAAAGCTTTTCAGAAGTGTGGAAGGAAACCAGGTAAAAACTGATAGTCTGGAAGAGTATTTTGATGACCAACTGATTCCGGTCTATGTCTCTTCACAAATCCATGATTCAAATGGCAATCTGCTGCTACATCGATTCTGGCAAAAAAGCCTGGATGAGCAAACAAAGAAATGGAGTGGCAAATACTGGAAATGGGAGCGTAACTATAATGCTCACATGAAAAGTTATACCGTTTCAGAATCACTTTTTATAGCTGACAATAGCGGAAAAAAATGGAATCTGGTTAGCTACGAAAACAAGCTCTGTAAAGTACCATCATCAGGAGATATCATCGAGTGGGGAAAACTTGAAGATATTTCCAATGTGTGGCAATATGAGAAATATTTCGATACACTAACTGTCAGCGGTGTGTTTCTCAATGGAGAATTATACTACGATGAAAAAATGAAGAAATGGGTCCCTACCCTCAGATGTAACATCAAAAAAGAAACCGACAGTACTGTAGTAACAACTGAGCTGCTTGATCCGGGAAATAATGAATGGAAAAACGATTCACTTTTTGTAGTGCGAACCGACTCTGAAGGTAAAACCATTAGTAGAGTCAATTATGTCTGGACCAGATCAGGATTACTCAATGGGAACTGGGTTAAAGCCAGTAGAATGACTTATATAAGGTAAATAAATGAATTATTCCATTGAAAGATTATGGGCTCAAAACGAGCCCCCTATCCGGGAACTGGTAACGATTCCTACACAATAGAGAGAGAATGTTTTGGATTCAATTAGTGGTTAAACTCCTATTTGATGGCAAAGGAGGCACGCTTTTTGAGCCCGCCGATTTTAAGCAGGAAGCCATGCGGTTATACAAGGAAGCCCGGTTTGTTAAAACCAGCCCAGGGTTTTCCAACCCTGGGCAAGATAGTAAGAAGATACCTTTAAAGATCATGGCTTTTGATACTAATTGATTTTAAAGGTAGGTATCGGTTTTTTCAGTCCGGTAATCGCTCTGGCGAAATAGCGGTTTTTCCGGTTCCTAAATGAAAAACCATGTCTTAGTGAGGAAAGTTGTTTGTAGCTTATCAATCTCTGACCTTTCATATTTGTATTAACCAAAAACCCTTTTTTGCTGTAACCTACTATTAGAACAAAATGATCCAGAAACCAACCCGGTTTTTCATCAGGATAGATTTTGACTCCACAAAGCACAGGATAATGAGAATCTAACATCATTCTTATCCAGATAATAAAGTCATCCAAATCCTTGTCTTTACCTTTCCATGGAACATATTTGATGGAAAGCTCTTTTAAAGCCACATCGATTTCATCCATATAAAGGTCTGGATGGCTGGGAGAGCCAGCTCTGTTTATGCTTTTCTGAGAAATCTCTACTCCATAGTAAGCCAGGGCCATCTGAATGCATGTTTCAGCACACCAGCCGACACTCTTATTTGGCCTTTGGGGATCCCAGTCACGATTTGGAATATTTAGATCAATAATCATAGTATCTCTCTGAAATCCCCATTTTTCTGCACAGTTTAAGAAAGAGGCTATAGACAAAACAATGAGAATGAAATTTAAACTTTTCATAGAAACCAGATCTTACATTTTTGCTTCTGCTGCGATCTCAGCTGAACTTGGTTCAGAACTGATACGATATTTTTTTGTTTCAGCCGGCTCGAAGGTAAATTGATTTTCCTGGTGCAACCTGTATTCCAGATCGCTATAGGATATATCCTGCACAACGCCATCTTTTTGCAATGCCAGAGATGCAGCGATACCTGCAGATTGTCCTATAATCATAAAAACCGGTTCCATGCGGATTGCTCCGTAAGCTACATGCGATGCTGAAATGCATACAGGGACAAGCAGATTGGTACATTGAGTTCTTTTGGGAGTTATGGTCCGATATGGAATTGGGAAAGGAGACAAGGGGGACAACTCGATGTCACCTTCATTAATAGTTCTTGAGGCATGTACAACCCGTTTACAGTTATGAGAATCCATCCGGTAAGAACCCATTCCGATAGAATCTTCTACTGATCCTCTTCCGATAGCATCGTTTTCGGTCAGTACATAATCGGAGATCATTCTTCGGGCCTCCCTGATATAAAGTTGCTGAGGCCAGTTGCCACTCTCTGTAAATTCATCTGCGGCCAACCCCCAATGTCGGGTTTTTTCTCGAACAATAGCGGGAAGACGCTGATCGTTAGCACAGAAATAAAAGAGCCCCAGTTGATAATTATAATGGTTCTGAAAGATTTGTTCCCTGGTTTTATAATCCCCTTCCGGCCATTCGTAGTTACCACCAATGAAATCGGAATTGAAAGCGCCCCAGTTATTATGGTCTGCTTTCTGATTAGGAATAGATCTTGTAAGGCCAAACAGATCAAAGATTCCACTTCGTATGTAACGGTAGAAGATTTCGTAGGTTTCCGGATCATAATTGTCTGGTTTACTGAACTCGAGTTTGTTTTTGGGGTTGCTGCAGAGACATAAGCGAAAGTTGTACGCCTGAATTCTATCATCAGCCTGCCCCTGAGCTCCTATAGGAACATCGTCAATGCAGGGAAGCAGTCCACTCGAAGGATCGCCTTCTTTACGATATGGATCTACAAACATTTTAAAATTATGACGAGTGGAATATTGGATACCATTATAGAGTTCAGAGTAAACCTCATTACCCTCTCTTCCGGTGGCATAGCTTACTCCCGCTTTAGCCATCAGATCACCTTCGTAACTGGCATCGATAAAAACTGAAGCCTTAAATAGAGTGCCTTTCTCTACCTGCAAAGAGAGGATTCGGTTTGCTGCTTTTTCTACTCCTTTGAGTCTGCATTCGGTAAAAACAGAGATATTTTTATTTTGAAGCCAGTTGGAGAAAATTTTTAAAGCCACATGGGGCTCAAAAAACCATTGCTCATTATCAGATCCATACCAGGCACCGATTTCCTTATAAAATTTTTGGGCCAGACCACCAATTACATGTTTATTTCCCACATCGGTTGCCCCCAAACCGGAAGTGGTCATTCCACCGATATGTTGGTTGAAAGCTAAAATTGCTACTTTCTTACCTACAGAGGCTGCCTGAACAGCAGCACATATCCCTGCAGAAGTAGCTCCATAAATACAGATATCAGAAAGGATTACCTGAGGGTTTTTCTCTTCAGGAATTTCATAGTAATAGTGCGCTTTTGCATCCATGTTTTACCTCGCTTAACCTCCAGTTATTCAGAAAATGAAAAAGCAAAGATCGATCCATTTCTGAAACCCTTTTTAAGAGAATTAAAAAACTATAGCTCCTTTTCAAACCATGATTATATAATCCATCATTGAAGATTATAGCCCGGTACATTGCTTGTAAACGATTGAATATCTGGAGTTAAAGCAGTGTGTGTTAAAACCGGACTATAGAGGAGGGTGTAATGCTAAATTCGGTAGAAACAGTTAGTGAAAACAGTATCACAGCCAAGCTGGAAGGTAAACTGGTTGCTGGAAGTATAGATGAGTTCAGGGAAAGATTAAAAGAATTGATTAAAAATGGCCCAAATACAGTAATCCTGGATTTAAGCGATGTTAATTTCATAGACTCAACTGGAATCGGTTTTCTGGCTGCTACCTACAATTCTTTGTCAAAAACCGGAGGAACTCTCAAAATCATTGGTCTTTCAGAGGAAATCTATGACTTTTTCATCAGTTTGCGGTTGAACGCTTATTTCAACATTGAAAAACGCATCGATAATGTCTAGCCCAATAAGAGCAGGATAATAAATCATGAGTGACAACCTGTTAACAGAATTTCTCGCAGAATGTCGTGAACACCTCCAGGACATCGAATCCGATCTTCTGGCAATAGAGCAGGCAGGAGATGATGCCGATATTGAACTTATCAACAAAGTGTTTCGGGCCGCACACTCAATAAAGGGTGGATCTGCATTTTTTAACCTGGAGAAAATTAAAACTCTTGCACACCGGACTGAAACCGCCTTGGATATGATCCGGTCACGAAAAATGAAAATCAATGCAGAGACAGTAAATGTTCTTCTGAATGCATTTGATGCTCTGCGTGATCTGATAAATGATCCTGATGAAACGGTCCCTCACGATATCTCTTCTTGTGACCAGGCGCTTCAGAATCTGGTAGAACATAATTTAGACGCAAAACAAAAAGGGGTTCTTAATCGTGAAACAAATCTCAGTTCTGCTGAAAATGGCGAAAATATAACCATCCCCGAAATAGATCTTCAGGCTGCACTCAAGGACTCTCAATATATTTACCTTATAAAATATGATCTTCTCCACGATATTGAGCGCAAAGGCAAATCGTTTTTAGAGCTTCTGGATTCACTTTCCAAAATGGGTGTTATAATTAATACATCATTGGATATGCATTCGATTGGAACACTGGAAGATAAACCAGGAAAAAGCATACCGGTGAAAGTGATTTACAGAACGGTGCTGGAACCTGGTTTTATTGACCAGGCAGTCGAAGTTCCAAAACGTAATGTTCGCACTCTGCTCAAACCGAAAGACATCAAATCAAAGATTGTGGATAGCAAGCCTTCACAAACTGACCAAAAAGAAAATGCAGGCAAAGAAGAAGCTTTGGTCAAAAAGCAAAATGAGAATGTGGAAAATGTTATTCCAATTGAAACTGACCATCAGGACATAAATCGCAAAAGTGCAGAAGAGAGCAGCGGTAATCAAAAAGTTATACCTGAAATGGTAAGAATTAATGTTCAGGCACTTGATACTTTAATGTCCCAGGCTGGAGAACTGGTCTTAAGCAGAAATCAATTGGTTGATGCGATTTCCCGTAATGACAAACGGGCAATTACCACTTCTGCCCAGAGATTGAGTTTTGTCATTTCAGAACTTCAGGAAGCCGTAATGCAAACCAGGCTGCAGCCTATAGGAAACATCTTCAACAAGTTTCCCAGAATGATCAGGGATTTATCCAGGAGTCTGAACAAGGAGCTGCGACTGGTAATCGATGGTAAAGATGTGGAGCTTGATAAAACCATAATCGAAGGGCTCAGCGATCCGCTTACACACATGGTCAGAAATGCTGCAGACCATGGTATCGAGTCTACGCAGCAGAGATTGCAGTCAGGAAAACCTTCCGAAGGCACTATCAATCTGAGGGCATTTCATGAAGCAGGACACGTGGTGGTGGAAATCGAAGATGATGGTGGAGGGATAGATACCGAAAAAATCGTAAATAAAGCTTTATCCATGGGGCTTATTAGTGAAGAAAAAATTAAAGGCTTGAGCGTTTATGATAAAAATGCCCTGATTTTCCTTCCCGGTCTCTCCACTGCCGATAACATTACTGAAACCTCCGGCAGAGGCGTGGGAATGGATGTGGTTAAAAACAACCTGGATCGTCTTGGCGGAAAAGTTACCATACGTTCCACTAAGGGAAAAGGCACAGTTTTCACCATTAAACTTCCGTTAACTCTTGCTATCATACCATCTCTAATAATAGTAGAGGAGAAGGAACGATTCGCAATACCTCAGGTAAACGTAGTAGAATTATTAAGAATACGGGCATCTCAGGTAAAAGAAAGAATACAGGTGGTCGGGGATGCCGAAGTTGTTGTCGTTCGGGGAGAACTCATTCCGGTGGTAAGATTCTCGACCATTCTTGGAATAATTAAAACCTATACCGAACCTGGAACCAGTAACAAGCAAATCGACCGAAGGGAAAGAATCGCAGATCGACGAAGTCAGAAAAGAAATCTTGATGGTGATTTTCTGGAGGGTGATAATCCAAACGTCACTAATCTAAGGACAGATAAGGATCGCAGAAGAGAGCCATCAGGTGATCTTAACATTGTGATCATCTCCAGCGGTTTACTTCATTATGGGCTCATAGTGGATGAATTGAGGGATACAGAAGAGATCGTGGTGAAACCGCTTGGATCACATCTCAAAGGTTTACAAGAGTATGCAGGTGCCACGATTATGGGTGATGGTGAAGTGGCATTAATTCTGGATGTAAATGGAATAGCTCTTAAAGCCGGAATAACCTCCGTTTCGGCTATAAATGAAAAAAGGAAAAGCTCCGATGAGACTTCTGTTTGCAGTGACAGTGCACATTCCCTGTTGTTGTTTAACAACCAGATAGATGAGGCGTGTGCAATTCCTCTGGATCTGGTTCAAAGGGTAGAAAAAATCAATGCCGATCAGATAGAAATGAAAGGGGGAATCCGCACTATGCAGTACAGAGGTTCCTCTTTGCAGTTAGTACAACTGGCAGATTTGGCAAAAGTAGCTCCAGTACCCCTGGATGGTGATCTGGCAGTGGTAGTGACCTCTGTTTCCAATCATAATATTGGATTATTAGGGTTAATGCCGGTATCTGTGGTTGAAAAAGAATTCGAGGTTGATATCAGTACTCACAGACAGCATGGGATTAGCGGATCGGTAATTATAGATGGAAAAACCACTCTTATGGTAGACATATTTGAGCTGATAGACAGTCTTCACCCGGAATGGAAAATTGAATCCAGAAAAGCAAATTCTACAGATTCTGCTACCCTTCTTCTGGTTGAGGATTCCGAATTTTTCCGTAGCCAGGTAGCAAAATATCTTGAGGATGGAGGACATAATGTCATTACTGCCATAGATGGGGTGGATGCCTGGGAAAAATTGATGGCTAATCAAGATAAGATAAGCATTATTGTGACTGACATTGAAATGCCGCGTATGAACGGATTTGAATTATGCAAAAAAATCCGTAGTGAATATTCCAATACTGATATCCCGGTAATTGCACTCACATCTCTTGCTGGTGAAGAAGACAGGCTGAAAGGTTTTCAAGTAGGAATTACTGATTATCAGGTGAAGCTGGACCGGTACCGTCTTCTGAGCAGTGTGAGTAAATTGATGACAAAAGAGCAAGTCGACATTTCTTAATATTTATAGATGGAGAATTTTTGTTATGGGCTTATTTAAGGACATGAAAATCGGAAACCGTTTAACAATGGGCTTTGGTGCTATCTCTGCCTTGCTATTGATTACTGCAATAATAGCT
>JAAYPC010000090.1 GCA_012519985.1 Fibrobacter sp. | reverse complement strand
TGAAATTACCGCAGAAACTTGCTTGCCTTACCCTTATAAGACATTCATTTCAAATTTGTGCCCGTTAAAATAGTAAAACAGCAAAAAGAATGCAACTTCTTTTTTTAATGTTTTTACCACTCTGCGGATTGCCATCACCCAATACGCCTTCAGGTGATCGCATATTGTCGGTATTTTAATGAGCAGACCCCGATTCTAAGAATCGAGGTCGATAATATATTAAATAAAGATGAAGAAAAGCAATAGGGAGATCAAAGGTTCCGTGTGAAATCGGTATCGATATACCAGGGAACTCAGGGTTTAAATCATGGTGTAGTGCTTGAAGCACCCAATCTGAAATGGAAGAATATTCCCCTTAAGGAACGTTAAAAAAGAGTTTTCCTGCTTTGCATAGTAATTTCCAATGATGTAGAGCCAAGATTATAAAACACTTTAGAAATGCTAATTTCATGTGAGTTTCAACTTTTAAACACCTTAGAAGTGCCTCCGTCAACCATCTGTAGCAGACTCACTCCAGAGAGTGGCCCTGTCCAGTAGTCTGCTACGATGGACCCATCCTTCGGCAGTAGCTATAGTGGGTGGACACGTTCTCCGCAGCAGGGCTGCTATCTTGCAGGGCTCTGTGTGATCCACTTATAGCAATCTTTGATAATCAACACTCTATTCCATCTCTGGCCTGAATTCCTTTATTATAGTAATGCTTTATCTCTTTCATTTCTGTGACCAGATCAGCAGCATCAATCAATTCCTTTGGAGCACAGCGTCCGGTTATGACTATTTCACATTCAGGTTTTCTTGATGCAATTACCTTCAGAAGTTCCTCAACCTTAAACAATCCAAAATGGATAGCGATATTGGCTTCATCAAGAATAACAAGATCATATTGGCCATTAAGCAGCTCAGACTGAACTTCCAGAAGACCAGTCCTGGCAATTTCAATATCCTCATCCTGAGGTTTATTTTTTATAAAGCAGCCAGTCCCATACTGATGAACTGAAATGCAATCGGAAAAACGTTTAAGTGCATCTATTTCGTTGTATTTCATTCCTTTTACAAATTGCACAAAAAGGATTCTCAAGCCTGCACCTGCAGCCCTTATTGCCAATCCTATTGCAGCAGTGGTTTTCCCTTTTCCATTACCGGTGTAAACTTGAATAAATCCTCTTCTCATCATTTCCTCCCCATCATATCTCGATAAAGCCACACTCTTTCCTTGCTCCACATCAGTCTATCTCCAGGTAACTATAACCGTCCATACGTATCGTGCTACGAATACTAAAATTGACAGGATATTCAAACAGTGGTCCATCATAGACAAATGAATGAAATTCCCCGTTCTCTCCACAGGCATCGATTCCCAGATCTTCAAGCTCACCGACCAGCTTATGATCAATTGAACGTCCCAGAAATTCCTCAGGCATTTTTCCGGTATTTACCACTACTATTACTGCTTTAAATGATGCATCGATGAATTCTTTTACAACATCTTTTCTATTTTCTTTCCATAGAGGAAGATGAGAGTGAAAACCGGATTCATTACAGATTCTTTCAACCCATTGCCGGTGTTGTTCCAAATCGATATCTCCAAAAACTCCATGAGATAATCCGCTTTGCCTGAATATTTTCAACCTTTTCCTGAATTCATCTTCATAGTTTTCCCAGCTTGCATTTCCGGTGTATAGCGGCAGATTCATCATCCGTGATTGTCTTTCAAGCAGCTCTGGAGTAAGTCCGTGAGATCTGGAGTGTTCACCAGTCTCATCTATCATTGTGAAAAGACACCTGCAAACGTTACCAGCATTTAACATTCGGAATAATGCAAGACAAGAATCTTTTCCACCACTCCAAGAACAGAAAAACTGAAAAGCACTTGATTTATCGTTACAGGTATTCATTACTGTTTTTTGCTATCCCCTCTATTACTTACATCATCAAACGGTTTTTCCTTCTAAACAGAACAATAAGGAAGAAAGGCCCTCCAAAGATAGCAGTGATAATACCGACCGGAATTTCAGCCGGTTGAGCAATCACTCTGGCAATAGTATCAGATATGGTCAAAAATGATGCACCGATAAGAAAAGAACAGAGAGCCAGCATCCGATGACGAACTCCAGGAATAATAATTCTACAAGCATGTGGAGCAATTATGCCTACAAAACCGATAGGGCCACAAGTTGCGACCATAAATCCTACAGCAAGAGCAGTAATACTGATAAGAATATTTCTGCTCAATCGGATATTTACACCTCTGGTATATGCGATATCATCTCCAGTCATGAACTGATCCAATTGTGGAAGTAAAATTGTCACCACCAGAAAAAAGAGCAGTACTGGAATCAGCATGATCAAAAGAAGCTGGTAGTTAATCCCATCGACTCCTCCCATAGTCCATCTCATGATCTGAAAGGCATGATGTAAAGGACTGATCTGATGGATAAACATAATTAACCCTGAACACACAGTTGATACCACAACACCTGCCAAAACCAGCGTAGCGGAGTTACTCTCTTTTGATAAGAGAAATCCGTAAATCAGAACCATACTAAGAACACCGCCTCCAATTGCTCCCAGAGAGATAATCGAAATACCCATAATGGAACTTCCGGCGCCCGCAGCTATGCATAAAGCAGCTCCAAGAGAAGCACCTCCTGATACACCCAAAGTGTAAGGACTAGCCAGTGGATTGCGAAACAAAGCCTGAAAAACCATTCCAGCTACAGCCAGTCCTCCTCCTGTGAAAAAAGCAGCTAAAGTTCTTGGTATACGAATCTGAAAAAAAATAAACCTGAATTCCTCTTTTGAGATAACCTCCTGCAAAGAAAATGATGTTATGCCTATAAAGGGGCAAAAAAAAAGTGCTGAAAGGGACAGAAGAGATATTATTGTCAATTTCAGAGGTATTATTTTGCCTGTATACATTCCGCCCCCCAAGCGCCAAACACAGTGGCAGTATTTTCATCTGATGAATACTTGTGAAACTGGATTCCAAACAGTTCAAAAAGAATTGATGGGCATTTGCTTTTGAAATCTTCTGATGAACCGCAAAATGCAACATGGCCATCCAGTAATCCGCAAATATGAGTGCAGTAAGAAAGCGCTATGTTTATATCATGAGTAACCATAATGACAGTAAGATCCTGATGATAATGGACCCGGGATAAGGCATGAAAAAAGAGCCGTTCATGTGCAGGATCGAGATAGGTCGTAGGCTCATCCAGAAGTAATACTGGGGTATTCTGGGCAACAGCACCAGCAAGAAGTACTCTCTGAAGCTCTCCCCCACTCAATGTACTCATTATGCGATCCGATAAATGTGCAATATTACATAGTGCCAGAACCTCTCTGACAATAGAATGATCCTTCTGGGATGCAACTGCAAACAAATCCATTGCAGAATACCTTCCCATCATAATGTAATCGTAAACTGTGTATGGAATTACCCCGTCTGTTTTTTGTGGGACATAGGCTATCTGACGCGCTCGTGATCGCGCATTGTAACTCAATATATCTTTTCCATTGACAAGGATTTTACCTGATTGCGGTTCTATTATTGAAGCTACAGCTTTAATTAGTGTTGACTTGCCAGTACCGTTTCTGCCTATAACAGCCCACCGTTCATTTTTTCTGACAGAAAGAGAGATACCCTTTAAAACAACATTACTTTTATAGGCTGCATGCAGATTTTGGATAGATATTATCTCTTTGGAAATGCTCATGACCGTCTATTCTCACAACTCTGAATTATTTCTCGTAAATCCTGATATAAATGCAATATTCTGGGTCCTGGAACAGTGCAATAGTCTGCAGTGATACAGAATACATTCCCGTTTCTGACCGCAGGTAACATATTCAAAGAATTCCAGTCTGCAACCAGGGTACTGCAGGACCAGGTACTCATCGAAGATGCCAGATCAATGATCACATCGGGTGCGAGTGCGATTATTCCCTCTCTGGAAACCTTGGGATAATGGGGCATAGAATCAGGATATGCATTTCTACCTCCTGATGCTTCTATAATTTCATTATAAAAAGTCGCTCTACTTACAATAAAAGCACTTTGAACCGAACCACCACCAAAACCCTCTCTGCCTACACACAGAAGTACCTTCGGAGCCTTTGATATATCCGGTTTGCTCTGCAGACTGCTACCGAATACTTCGACTATGCTGTCTGCTGCTTTTTTTGCACCGCAGAAATAACCGATCTGAACAAACGAACTGCATATACTGCTGCCCGACTTATTATCTATAGATATCACATGTATTCCAAATCGAGTGAAGAAATCTCTCTGTTTCTGGTGTTCTTTCTGCAGAATAACCACATCCGGTTTCAGACTTATTACCTTCTCCATATTGATATCAGAATAACCGCCGATCTTCTGAATATCCATTTGCGGTGGATACTTACAGTAACTGGTAACCCCCACAATTTTATCACCGAGTCCGAGAGCAAAGAGAGTTTCGGTAATGCTAGGTGCACAAGAGACTATTCTGGAAACAGTCTTAACTGGTTGTACTGTTTCTTTGCTTTTACAATCTAATAATATTGCTGCAGAAAGTACGAATAAAGCAATAATGATCCGATTAAGCAAACTGTCCAAATAATACAAGATTATTCTCCAAATTTTAATAATGCAATTCTATTGGGAGGAAGACCCACATCGTGAGGACCACTAATCCTTGTATCAGTATGGGTATCCAACACTATTATACCATGTTCATTTTTACTGCGGCTAGCGATGTAAAGTTTGCCATCATCTATAAGGAAATCCGATGGAACACCACCATCATCTATTCTTGAAATAACATTTCCGGTAGTGGGATTGAAGGAAATCAGAAAGTTGGTATTATTTTCATCTGCTGCTATTGCATAACCTTTTGTTGCGTTAAGTATCAGCACATCAGAAACATTGCCTCTTAAAGCACTTTCCTCTACAACCACTTCGGATAAATTTCCGGCATTCAGATCTACAACCACAATCCCGCCATCACCAATCGAGTCATAAAGACCCGTGCAGGCTACAAATAGTTTACCTTCATAAATATACATTCCCTGTGGCTGTTTTTTGATTAAGGCAATTGATTTCTCCGCAGAATCGGTTTCAGGATTTACTACTGCCACATATCCGGTATCTATTTCTGTAAAACTGCCTTTAAATCTATGCAACCCTATATATGCTTTACCCTGAAAAAGTATTGCTCTGTCCATATTCGGAACACTGGCACCAGGTGCGGATAAATGGCCCAAAGAGATTGCTTTGCCGGTTGGTTCACCGATAGAAGGATTGTAGCAGACAAGGTTCTGGCCGCCATATGCAGTAATATAGGCTTTGTGAGGGCTTACAAAAACTATGTCGTGAATATTACCGCTGTTTGGAATGTTCTTATGATTGTAAACAGTTCCTGAAGAGATATCGCTTCCCTTTATCATTATCACATTATCTTTTCCATACCTTTCAATCAGATATACAGTCGTGCCAAATATCTTTATTCCGTTATCGGAAAAGATAGAAAGTACATTTTTACGAGTGGTATTGTTTTCAATTGAGTACAATCCGACATTACCTGTGTGGTAATCAATGGAAGCAGTCGCAGCAACTATCACCTTGTTGGACATTGTAAAATTGTCCGTTTCAGGATTATTGCCAAAATCACATCCAGAAAAAAAGGACAAAGGTGAAAAACAGGCTATAAAAGTCAAAGCTAATTTTCTCATGATACCTCCTATCTAAGGCTGGCCAGCAGCTTCATTTTGCAAACAGTAACAGGTTTCATACATCAAGGCCTTTATATATGGATGAATCATATTACATTTTTAATTGTAACGCAACGACATGCATTCTTCCTGGTTTAGGAGTCCCGTGGTAAATTTGTGTATGCAGTACGGACTTTCCTTCACCTTCTGATTGATATAATTTTGCTTTTAGATAATTATCCAGACGGTAGGAAATGCTTATTGGTCCAATTGAACGCAGGGTTATCGCCAGACCTAATTCAGGAACTGGCTTATAGAAATCATCACTAATATTGTCTGCACCGGTATAATAACCGCCGGAAAAGACAAACTGGTGGCGGAAACTAAATTTGCCAATATTCAGATCTATTGTACAGTTGTCCTGAATGTGTGGAAGGTAGGGTTCATTTTTACCATTTCTGGAAAAAAAGGAATCCGAATAGATCTTATTTCTCATAATTGTCAGAATATTAGCCATAGACAACCAGGGAAACAATGACAAATAACATTCAGACTCCAGCCCACATCCATAGACATTATTTAAATTCTCGGGAATGAAAAAGCCCTGTGATCTGCTGATAAAGATGATTTTATCATACACATGATTAACATAGCCACAAAAGGACAACCTTAACTTCTCAGTGTTAAGCATTACACCGGCATCACATTCCATGCGCTTTTCCGGAAGAAGATCATCTTTTCCTCTTGTAATTTCGGTGCTGGCAAATTTTTCAGAAAAACCAGGACTTCGATATCGATAATTACCCGAAGTAAAAATAGATAGCTGAGGTAAGACATTGTAATTGATAAATACTTCTGCACTTGGGAAAATATCAAATGTCCTGACCGGTTTAGGGCGATTGAAATAAGAATTGGTTACCCCGTTACTCGAATCAGCCTCGAATCGAAACATTCCCTTAATATTACCACTGAATTTCTGAGAGAAATCCCAGGCAGTTTCCATTCCTGTGCGAGCTGTTATTCTTCTTGAATAAGGAATCGCTCTTTCCTGATTCCAGAGGTCTTTTTCATAGTACGAATTATATTCCGCTGCCGCAAACGCCTTCAAATTCCAATATTCCGTAAAGGTATGCATCAGCATGGCAGAGAATTCTCCATAAGGAAACGATAATTCCCGTTTTCTGGCATTGCCTACAGAAAAAGGTGTTTTACGTTGCAGGAGCTGTTTCTGTGTTTTTGCTGAAATTCCCAGGATCAAATCGGTATTCTGACCGGCTGTAAATTTACATTTCAGCAGACCGTCTATACTGTTTTTTCTTGAAAAGCCATCATTAGTATCAGGAGTTGCGATCCAGAAGATACCATTTTCTGAATGGTTGATGGAAAGATGAGAGGTGATTGTTATGCGGTTTCCAGGTAATTTTAAGGAAATTCCATATTGACCGAAAGCAGAGGTGAAATATTGATTGTCTATGCGTTTTTCAACTTCATCACCAGACCTGTATGCTGTGGGGTCCCAGTCATAGGGAAAGTCGTTATTGCTGTGTGAGTAATCGATAGAAAACCAATGATCTACACCCGATATTCTTCGGCTGATCAAAGCTCCGGCATTTCTGTATCCAAAGCTTCCCATTTCACCTGAAGCATTGGTAATACATGAGCTCTCTTTTGGTTTGCTCCACAATTCAATTATTGCACCTGCGTTGGAACCAATCAGTTCAAGAGGAGCCGACGATTTATAAATTGTGATTTCCTGAAGAGATCCAAGAGGTATCTTCCCTATATCAACTGCGCCACCTCTAGCAGAGTTAAGCGGGATTCCGTCCAGAAAGATCTGAACCTGATTTGAAGAGCTACCCCTGACCTGCACAGATGAATAGGCGCCCAGCCCTCCAGTCCTATGTACAGTAATACCAGACACAGTTCCCAATAAATCTGCCAAATCTTGAAATTTCCCTGAGAAATCTTCTGCCATAAGGGTTTTTGTAGATGCAGAGACTGCACCTGCACGGTAGCCGCTTACAACCATTTCATCCAGTTCAGAATGCGCAGAAGTATCAGTTGAGTCTTTCTGATTGCCGGTTGCGCTGACAAAAGCAGTTAGAGTAAGAACTATCGCGAAAAAAGGATGTAAATACAAGGAAAATTCCTCCTCAATAACCCCTCCTAGAGGGTTAAAGAAGTAATAAGATTCACAATCAGGCAGGTCTCCTGGCTTACCCGAACTGTCGGCCTTCCCATCCCGAAACATTGTGGTTTACGGAAACAGTGACCTGGATTGACAGTTCCTGATTTTTTAGATTAAAAACCAGTATTGGGATTACAGTGGCAGGACCGCTCCGGATTTATCACCGGATTCCCTGGCACCTGTTGTATATGTCGAATTTTTCGTTAAATCAAAATAAGGTTTGTGGTCGGATGCTGTCAAACAAATTGTGAAACCGAAAAACCACAGCAGGTGACGACGAAGAATCCCGAATGAATGTATCGGGATAAAGCTATATGATAGTCTGTCAGATCGCATTTACTTTTTCATTATCTTCGTCATTTTCCAACTGAGATAAATTCATAATGCGGGTATCTTCATAAAGTTTCAGATTAATTTTATTCTTATTGCTCTGAGAAGAAGATTTTTGAACAGTACTTTCGTTATTGTTTTCTTCCTCAGCAGAAGCCTTACTTTCTACCAGATATTTTATTTTTGCACGCAGTGAGTAATTTTCACTGGTAACGATATCATATTCTCTCTGTAATTCACGAAGTTTTTTCCTGAGTTCTTCAATTTCGGAGTTATTAGAGCTGTTCTCAAGATTAACCTGGTCCATGAATTTCTGCTGATTGGCTATGGATTCATTAACCGATAAAATCGCTTTTTCCAGTTCCTCAAGACGTTTTTCAGATGTTATCGGAAACTGCTGATCCGGATTATGCATACCGGTATTAAAACGGGCCACTTCCCTGGATAAATCTTTATAAGGATTATCCTGATCCTTGGTAACATTATAGATTAATAAAAAGATAAAAAAGGAAAAAGCAACTATAGGAATTATCCATAGCAACTCAATAGTCATACTGTTTATCCCCTTAATAAATGCCCTCTAAAACAACTGAAAACTTTCAATTCAGTAGAAGAGTAAACTATTTTTAAACCTTGATCGGGTAAAATGGTTTATCCGCAATAAAATATAATTATACATTACTGAAGGAAGTTTTTCTCCTCTCAGGTATTTTAAATATACCTCCAGTACAATCCTTCAGCAATTCCAATGGCCTGAAATGATCAATTTCACCAAAAAAGGAGCAAAAAAATGACTGAATTACCCATAATGTCTGTTTCCGGCATCCGGGGAATATTCGGAAAAACTATAGATCCCTTGTTTGTCTCGCATATCGCCTATATCCAGACAAAATTAGCCGGGGGTGGAATGATAGTAGTTGGTCGGGATACCAGAGCCAGTGGAAAAGTAATGGCTGAAGCCATTTTCAGAGGAATCCGTGCTGCAGGAGGAATCCCACTCGATCTTGGTATCGCCCCTACACCTACTACCTGCGTTTGTGTCGCTGCATTAAATGCATCCTCAGGAATAATTATTACTGCCAGCCATAACCCCGGGCAATACAATGGGTATAAAATGGTCCACCAAAGCGGACGGCTTTACAGGGCTGATGAGTGCCAAACCATTTATGATGCCTTTCTCCGTGGTGAATATCTTTCACCTGAAGATTATGATAAATTTCCAGCAGTTGCAGAAAAAAGTATCGATGGTGCTTCCGTTCATATAGAGAAGATATTAAAGAAAATTGATGTAAACCTTATCCAAAACGCTTCACTGCAAATCGCCATTGATTCTATTAATGGTGCTGCCGGAGCAGTTTTCCCCCAGCTTCTGGAGAAGCTATCGGTCAAATGGGTGGGAGTTAATAACAAGCTTGATGGTGATTTTGTACACAATCCCGAACCTCGCCCAGAGCATCTGCAGGATCTCTCAGACCTGCTAAAGAAAACCCCAAAGCTTTGGGGTGGATTTGTCTTCGATCCGGATGCAGACCGCCTGGCTACAATGGGGGAAAATGGACAGGAAATATCGGAAGAGTTCACTCTGGCTCTGGCCTTGGACAATCTTTTGAACAGAAAAAAATCCCCGGTGACCACCAATCTTTCCACTTCGATGCTTATCGATGATGTCGCCGCAAAGTATGGAGTTAACGTGATCCGTTCCAAAATTGGAGAAGCAAATGTGGTGGAAGAGATGGAAAAACATGATTGTTTATATGGCGGGGAGGGTAACGGAGGAGTTATTTTTCCAGAAATTTCTTCTGCCCGTGATGGTCTGTGTGCAATGGCTTTGATTCTGGAATTAATGGCAACCCGAAGGAAAAAACTTACAGAACTGGTTTCAGAATGGCCGCAATACTCAATCGTTAAAGAAAAACTCTCCTGTGAAGGCATGGACCCACGTGTGGTGTTAAAAAAAGTAGATGAGCAGTTTCCTTCGGAGCAAAAAAACCGGCTGGATGGCCTAAAAATTATCAGAGATTATGGATGGGTACATCTCAGAGCCTCCAATACCGAACCGATCATCCGCTGTTATGCCGAAGCACGCAGCTCTCAACAGGCAAAACAACTCGCTGAAATGGTGTTAAGTGCTGCACGGAGTATCAGCTAATTTATATATTATGTTGTGTCCAGTTGTTAATTAATGTATCTTTGCACAACTGCATAGCTCACCTGATGGCGAAAGGATTCTATAATGGAAAAAACTCTAGGATGTTGGATTACTCTGCTCATCTTCTCGATTACCCATGCGGATATCCTGAAAGGTTCTGCTTCCATTCAGCTCTCAGGACCTGTAACAAAAGCACAATCCCAAGAGGTCCGCAATATCGCCAAAAAACGATTGAAATATGAAACATTTGTCTGGCTAACAGAAACCAAAGGTGCATCCATCGATACACTGAATGCACTTCACAATTTTCATCTGGACAATTTTCTTGACACTTGTCTCAGGTTCTGCTCCGAAGAGAATGACTTCAGAGGGAAGATGCTTACAACCAATCTGATAATAACATACGAAAAAGCAGATTCAGCAATCATGGTTTTCAACGATGCAACAGATAATGCTGCCAGAGAAAGCTGGTATTTGTTAAAAACAGCTCTTCAGGAGAATAATTACCAGCGAATCTATTCAGAAGGGATACGTGCACTTTCTTTTGCCACTGCACATATTGGCCCTCCCCTGGCCAGTCCGGATGATCCTGCTAAATTACTGACCGATGAAATCCGGCTTATCCTGCAAGATTTCTTTGATAAAATGAAGGTATCTTCCAGCAATATGATTCTTCAGGGTAAAACCGGCCAGCCAGTCGTAGAACCACCGATAATAACCGTATTTATCGACAGCACACCACTAAGCAACATTGCTTTCACTGGCTTACTGCAAAACGGCAAACCCCTTTTCACCGAAAGAACTGATGCAGAGGGTAAAATCGCCTTCGCAAATACCAAGATACCCTTTGTTCAAAACGGTACTCTTTTCTATGTCAGTCCCGATCCCGGTAAAATCATAAATGCTCCGGGCTTTATCAGTGCGAAACAGTTTGGTATTCTCCTTAGAAAAAGCCAGGATCAGAATTTTATATTTAAAATTTCCCGTCCTCTTTATTCTCTTGACTTCAAAGCGACATCAGTCAGCGATATCACCATTCCACCTGATTTTGCCAATGCTTCCTACATAAAAAACTATCTTAGGGATACATGCTACATGCAGGAAAAGACCGGTACTACACCATCAGACCTAATAATCAGTCTGCACTCTCAGGTGTTTAAATACGACTATGATGAAACCGAAGAAACGAGCCTGAAAGTATCCTGCCAGATCACAGTCAAGGGACTTTCAATCGATCCTCCCAGATCAAAGCAAGAAATCATAGAGTATGAAAAACGTTATGAACGGAATATGGACATTCCATACGGTCTTTTTTTCTGGGAAGCCAATGTCAAGATCAGGGAAGCATTAAAATCAACCATAGAAAACCTGTAAACTCACAGGTCCGCAGGTTTTCAGGACTTGTTCTTACAACCTGCGACATCCACACTTGGGGGGCTGGAGAGATAAAGAGAACGTGCGATGCTTCGAAGATAAAGCTGCGCATTGCGGGCTTTCTGTAATGTTCCTTCGATATCTTTTCCATGTGCTCCTGAGAGTTCCAGAATTATTCCACCACGAAAATTGGTTTCTGAGAGTTCATAAAGCAATCTGTACCAATCTATAATCCCGGTTCCAGGTGGCAGATGATCGTCTGATGTGCCATAGTTGTCATTTGCATGGATCACCTGCAGATGTCCTGAAAGCTTATAAAGAATCTGATAAATATCACCCGATAAAGTAGCATGTCCGGTATCCAGGCAGGTAGTTATGTAGAGGCTGTCCATTGCACCAATAATCCAAAGCATATCCGAGCTGCTTCCAAACGGAAGATGAGGAAGCATGTTTTCAAGCACCAGACCTACTCTTAGTTGTTGGCATTTGTTAGCGACTACATTAAGCACCTCTGCAGCATTTCTCAATCGCTGCATTCTTTCTTCTACCGAAAAACTCAGTGTTTTGTCCGGACCCGGATGTATCACAAAATGACGAACTTCCATCGTAGCTGCCGCTTCTGCAGCTATAAGCAGTTGATCAAGAGAATATTTACGGTGTTGATCGTCCAGTGATGAAATATCCACATCGATAAATGGTGCATGAAAAGAATATGCCTCTAAACCCAGATCTTTAAGAAGCCTGGCAGCCTGAGCCACGGTATCAAGATCATGGAAATTCAGATGCCCAGGTGAAGAGCAGATTTCCACCATGCTGAATCCACCATTGCGGATTGGTTCCAGACAGTCAAAAATGCTCATCTGGTAAAAACAGCCTGTTGAAAGGCCTACCGGCCAGTCGCTCATGTCTTACCCTCTTTTGCAAAGATTTTTTATATTCCCAAAGATCGCATCCAGGTTGCTCATCGAAACAGTACCGCATCTGTTTAACAGCCCGGCAATGAAAAGTGTCAAGATCGTCACGGCAGGTCTTTATCAGACCGGAAAAGACCCTGGTATAGAAATCAGCCCTGGTTGCAGCATCATAAAAATACCACTCTCGCCCCCATCCATAGTCTCTTTCAAATTTCGATCTTATCAATCCTGCAATGTGCCTGGGGTGCCATCCCAGAGAAAGCATCACCCTTACCACCTGTCTTATACCGGCAGGTTTTAAAAGGAGATCATTGGGAAATTGTAAAATATGCTGAATACATGGTGGAAGATTCTCCAGAGACAAAGCATCGTAAGTAACTGGCCAGAGTTGTACAGGGTGATGCTCTTCGGAATAAAACCAATCGTGAAATTGAGCAATTTGAGACTTCTCATATAACCGTATAAGATCAAGCATCTGGATCGACTGATCGGGGATCTGCACTGCAGCTCTGGTGGACAAAAGGGCAGCCCTGTCGAGATCACGCATCACATTTATTCCTTCACTGATATCCATTTCAAAAAGAGGAATCGCCACCATCGGAGGAATTCTCGCCCTCAGCTCATCAGGTAGAATTCCCAGTTTCTGCCATGGTTTCAGATAAACGCTGAAAGGGATTCTGATTAGCCGGGTGTTAAGCAGATCACCATATTCAGTGATATCAATGGACACCATCTCTCTTCCCCTGGCTTGCGGAGGCACTTCAACTGCCGAGAGTTCCACCGGAATCAGACTGTCCCCCTGTGCCAGATCCTTTACCAGCATTGCCACAAATTCCATCACTAGTGCAAGGCCCGAATATGCAGATCCCAAATCGTGATCTATTGCTTTGTTAACCGGAGCCAGAGGTTCGGCATACTTCTTTTCCAGATGCAATGGTAGATGGCCAATCTGAACGAGTTTTCCAAAAGCGGTGGAATCACGACTTATACCCCAGGTGAAATGATGTCCTCTGCCGCTTAGAACATGTAATGGAGAAATCCCTTGCTCCAGAAGAATTTTCTGAATAGCCAGTTCTGCAGGCCGTTGCAGAAGAAAGCTTCTGTCCGGATCCAGATAAGGTTCTGCCGGGAAATCAAAGTTTACATACTCCAGATCCAGATGAGCAATAAGCCATCTTTTGTCCCACAATGACCTGCTTACGTCTATGCCCTGAGTCAGGAAATAATCCAGTTCATGAGGAAATTTGAAGTCCCATCCTGCTTCTGTATCAGTATCACACTGAGAAAGAAACATGCACGAGGCGGAATCCAGTGTCTTACCCCCTAAAAACTCAATCATCCGGGCTCGTACATGTTCGTTCTGGTAATATGAAAGCACATCCATGGTTTACTTTTATTCGGTAACGTAATGCCCTTTGGCTATTACAAACTGGATAAACGGACCATTAAACAGTGGTGCTGGTCCATCTCTGTAGGAAACGCCATTACGATACCAGGTGCTCTGTCTTGTGGGATCCACATATATTCCCCCCCGGATTCCTATTGACATAAGCTCACGCTTCTGAAGATGCACGGTACGCATTACGGAAAAGCCATACACTGTTATCAGGGTAGGAAGCCAGTACACCTTTGCATCTCCTGATGAATTCTGCTCAAACCTGAGATTGTCCGGGTGATAAGAGAAACGATAGAGTGCTCCTCCCAAACCAAAGAAAGGATAAACTTTCCAACGGCTTCCCTCCATAGGAAGATTCACTCCCATGGTGAAATTGCAGTTACCCCCCAGCAATGTCGCCTTACGATCATTACTATATTGGCTACGGAAAATCATTCCCCCAATCCCGCTTTCAAGAACCAGATGCTGGATAAAGATCTGAGAACCCAACTGAAAAGAAAATGGACGATCCGGAAAAGAGGAAAAACCCAGTTTCTGCACGGTCTTGTTCAGATGACTTATGTCAAGATCTGCGGCACCTAATGACAGATAGGAGTATTTCTCAATATCGGTAGTCCAATACTGATATTGCGCATTGATAACAGAACCATAAGCAATTACAAGGAGAAACATCGCTGCTCTAGATAACTGCGATTTCCACATACCACCTCCTTTTTTGTTTGATTGATTCTCCCTGTTTTTGACATAGGAACAAATAACATGCCAGCGAAACACACTTTCTCAATTATTCTCAAAAAGTGGAAGTGTCCCCCTGTCCCTCCCTTTTTATCCTCTATTAAGGCTCTTTGCATGATGGCACAAGAATTGATGAAAACCCATTAAAAAAGATTCCATAGTTACTACCAAGGTATCTGATGGCAAAAAATGATCTAATAATATCAAATCGGAAAAAATAGGAACTAATATCAAAACAATATCTAATCAGAAATAATCGGAAAAAATTAAACGAAGAAATGGAATAATTTCCGATTGTTTCTGAATTTTTATCAGCTATTTGTTTTTAGGACCTGAGTAGTTTCGATCTATAAATACTTTCAACCCAAAGTTTATTAAACCATGGATTACTCAACCGAAATTTCTAAAAAAGCTCTTTCCCTGGCTAAACTTGTGCTGAAAATGACCACCCGAGCCGGCTCCGGACACCCATCCACCAGTCTCTCCCTGGTACACATAATAACCACACTGATGTACAATGTCATGCGTTATGATCTCCAAAATCCATGGAACATCGCAAATGACCGGTTAGTCCTAAGTGAAGGACATGCGGTACCCATAGTCTATGCCGCCTATGCAGATCTTCAGGGCGTTTACGGCAACTCCCCCTCAAATCGCCATGTCTTATCCATCGAAGATCTGGACACCCTTCGTCAGATTAACTCTCCCCTGGACGGTCATCCAAACCCCTCATCCGGTTTTCCTTTCTTCGATTGTGCAACCGGCTCTCTTGGCCAGGGCTTAAGCTGCGCTGCAGGATTGGCACTGGCTGCAAAAAAACAGAACATCCCTAAAAGAATCTTCTGTATCATTGGCGATGGAGAATCAAGAGAAGGACAGATCTGGGAAGCATGCGATTTTATCATCGATTATAATTTGTATTCTGTAATTCCTATATTCAATTGCAATGGTATGGGACAGACCGGTCCAGTATCCAACCAGCAGTCTATAAAGAAACTCACCGAAAAGCTAAATGCCTTCGGTTTTGCAACCCATAATATTGACGGGCATAATCCGGATGAAATTCAAAAATGTCTTAAGATCGCCTGCAAAGCTACTCATCCGCATGCCATCATTGCCAAAACCATCAAAGGATGGGGTGTGCCTACATTACAACATGAAACCCAACACGGAAAGCCCCTCAAAGAAAACATGCTTCAGGAATGCATACAGCAACTGGAATCTTCACAACCAGCAATTTCGGTGACCCATGATCACCGTATTCACCCACCCAGACCGGAGAAAATAAGCACTGAACCAGTGAAAACTTTACGGCTTCAAAATCCAGATTTCCCTGCTTTATTAAAGGATTCCTCCTATCTCGAAGTTTACAATCGTGGTCTCATGTCAACCCGCAGAGCCTATGGACTGGCCCTCAAAGACCTGGCAGCCATCGATAATAGAATCATCGCTTTGGATGCAGATGTAAGTAATTCCACTTTCTCCCAGTATATGGCGCAGGCTTTCCCTGAAAGATTTATTGAATGCGGTATCGCTGAACAGAATATGATATCTCTGGCATGTGGTTTGTCTGCAGGAGGTTTTATTCCATTTGTTTCAAGCTTCGCTAAGTTCCTGGTACGCGGTTATGATCAGTTGGAGCTGGCGACAATCTCAAAAGCCAATATAAAACTTTGCGGATCTCATTCAGGGGCCAATATCGCAGCAGACGGTCCCAGTCAGATGGGCTTAACCGATCTGGGGTACATGCGTACTCTCTCTACTGCAAAGACTGACACCGATGAACCCCTGGTCACTATTTTTAACCCCTGTTGTGCGGTTGCTGCATACAAATGTGTGGGTCTGATGGCGGAGCTCCCGGGTATCTGCTATCTTCGTACCATTCGTATGGATCTTCCCATTATCTATTCTCCTGAGGAAACGTTTGAACCAGGTGGAATAAAAACTCTCAAAGAGGGAACCGATATAGCAATAATGGCCAGTGGTTATATGGTCCACCCGTGCAGGAAAGTTATCGAAGAGCTTGCGGAAGCAGGTATTTCAGCCAGCCTTTACGATTGTTATTCCATTCCGGTCAATGAATCTGCTGTCAAGGAAGCGGCTCTCAGAAATCAGGGAAAAATTGTCACTGTTGAGGACAATTATGGCAATGGCCTGGGAAGCGAAATTTCATCGGTGGTAAACCAGGATCCCTCAATAGATGCTGTAGTCAAACAACTTCATGTGAAAAGAATCCCCAAGTCCGGAATTTCCGCAGAAGATGTATTTGATTTTGCCGGTATAGGGATATGAATAGTCTGAATTGATTGTCTATATATTTCTACCTTTACGACACGCTGAAAGGAAACGGGATGCCTGAAAAAGCAAATCTAACACAGCTCACGTTATTTAATTGAGCGCGTAAATAGCTCAATAAGAAATCAATATGAAAGGATACTCTTATCATGATGGCAGCCAGAGTTACAGATATGACAGCTCACGGAGGCATGATTACAGGACCGGGAGCACCCAATGTTCTTATAGGAAATCTCCCGGCCTGCAGAATGGGTGATATGCACACTTGCCCGATGGTTACTCCGGGTGTTCCGCCTGTTCCTCACGTTGGTGGTCCTGTGGCAGGTGGTTGTCCAACGGTCCTCATCTCGGGTCTTCCTGCGGCTCGACAGGGAGACTTGTGTGTATGTGTCGGTGTACCCTCAAGTATTGTATTGGGGTGCCCTACAGTACTCATCGGATCTGGTGCAAGCGGAGGAAATGGAGGAGGCAGTGGTACGTTCGCATCTATAGACAATACCGTAAAAGCACTTAAAGAAGGGAAAATCAAACCGGTTGAAGGAACAGAAACTTTTCCGGTAGAGATTCAGGCTGCTATTGCTCAGATTAGTAGATCCTGTTCCAAAGAAACTGTGACTCAGAAAATAAAAGCGATTGAGGGAGCTTTTGCCGCTTCTGGTGAACAGAAAAAAAGTGTTCAGCTAACGATCAAGGACATTGTTGAAATCCTTGAAGAAATCGAGAGCAAGGAGGGTTATGAAGCTGCCCGCCATTTTAGTTCTCATCTTGACTACGGTAAAATAACTGACATTGCAAAAATGTTTGTAACAGGCGAAAACAACAACCCAGACAATGACCCCAACCAGATGCCAACCCGTTTCATGCTCCTTTATGGAATGGATGATGACAAATTAAAACATATTGATGAACACCCTGACAGATTTGAGGGTGAAGAACACAAGATCAACATTGCGAATCTGAAACGCGGATTGAGACTTCTTGGTTACGATATAGCAGATGATAAAAGGCAGTATTTTGATGACGAGGTATGGATTGTCTTTATGCAGTATCTCGCCACACAGCCATCTAATTACAATCGCGATAAAATCCATACAGTCACAGCGGGTGAAAATCTGGGAAGTATTGCAAAGGATTACGGATTAATCTCCTGGAAATATCTCTATGAGTTCAATAGAAAAGCAATCGGAGATAATCCGGATCTGCTCTCCGTTGGTACAGAGCTTCAGATTCCACAATGGGATAATACTCAAGGAGATGAGTTGATAGAGGCTAAAGGGGTTGCTGTGCACGATTATGTGAATGGACTGAGATATAAATATGTATGGGTACCATTAAGCACGAGTGTTCTCGATTTTTCAGAGAATCCATTTGAATTTGAGAAAGAGCAGGAAATGGTCATTAGCATATCAAAAGGTAACGTGGAAGTATGCAGAAAAACAGTATCCAACTGGCAGGAGGCACAGTGTCTGGTGCCGGATTCAGACCAGCTTGACATTTCTTTCAGCGAACTACTTTTTGTAACTTGATTAAGGTGGTTTATTACTGCGTTTCAAGGCTTGATTAAGTGGTACAATGGAGCAAAAGCACACAGCTTTCTTTGGTGATGAATTATACAGTAATTTATCGTTTTATATAGGCCATAATTTATTACATAACGCAGTCTTTCGTAGCAGGCTGCAAAGAAAGCAAGATGACTAACCGTTCGCTCCTTTGAAACTACCTGATTTAAATGCAAGTTACCTGACCGGCATATATCAATCCAAATATATCAGAGGTAAAGAATGGCACAAACCTGTTCATTAGGCACTATTCCCGGGTTTACTTCATGCAAGCTGAAAGCCACAGATAAAATCTATCTTCAGATAAAGGCACAATATTTTGATACTCCTGCAATAATATGCAAAAGGCGATTTTTCTATTTATGGAAAAGGCCTTCGGGCACAGAAAAGTGGCAAAGTGTCGGTTTATGCATGACCGACGATCACGGCATTCTCTTTGAACTGGAACCGTTTCTGAAAAGTATCAATTTTCCTAAAAACGATATAACAATTTTCAAGTATGACCCTTCACAGGGGAAATTCATCGATAAACCCTGGTCACTTTACGGAGATGCCGAAGACATTCTGGCACTGCAAAAACACCTGAGCGAACCATTTGTGGGTAAAGAAGCCAAAAGCAGTGATGCAACCGAGAAGAAATTCGGCAGTTCCTCCCTATTCCTGAGGCCGATCGAAACCCGTGAATACCTCTACCGGAACCCATTTTTAATAAACGACAACTACAAGTTCAGATTTATCAAAGGTCAGCAATATTTTCTGATGTTTTTCCCTCCTCATATTGCAGGCCGTTCGACAGGCAATAAAGACAGAAGTATAGTTAGTATAGATCAACCACCAGAACTCCTTACCGACAACAGTTATATCGTTGAACCGGAAGACACGGTTAGAAAGATCTGTACTAAGTTCGAACTTTCACCCAGTTTTGATCTTGTCGGATATAAAAACAACAAAAAAGCACTGAATCCTTATGGACAGAATTTCAAACCAGGGTCGGTAATTGCAATCCCGCCTCAGGCCAGGGGGCCTCTTGGGTTTGGGCGAATAATTGAGCTTCGTGGAGTTGCCCAATCGGTTAATCTGTCATCGGAATGGTTTAATCTCATCGAACCTTATTCTGCAGAACTCGATAAGACACCGGTTGTTTCACTGGAACTTCCAGTTACCCTTGAGGAGCACACTGCGCGCATGGCTGAGAATCTGGCGCTTTTAGATATGACCTGGTCGGTTCTTATCGAAGCTGCACGTCCCTTTGCAGAGGCAGCAAATCAGGTACGTGCCATTGCGGAACTTGTGGATATCATGAGACGGTATCCTGGGTATAAAAACCGTCGAATCATTACAAATACAGAAACCGGTCCTTATTACAGTTCGGTTGAATACAGTGATAAGGAGAGTTTTACCAAACAAGAAGCTCGTCTCAATAACGATGCTTTCAATCGAGCCAAAATATTTGAAAACGACCTCATGCTTGCAGCGTTTAATGAACAGAACCCGATCTTTAACCATGAAAGAGAGAGCTTTTATGCGTTAATTGAAGATTTTGAACATCATATGAAATCCAGATCTTTACAGTTAGCGCTTGGACAATGGATTACTCATGTTACAATTGGCACATCTGAGACATATCCATATACGTTTCCTGCAGATAAAGCACCACTATTCTTTGAAATACTTAAAAAATCTTTTCAAACCCTTTTAAGTATCCGTGCCCCCTATCCGATACAGCACAGTCCACAGGAGCTAAGAACTGTGGGAGATGCTGTATATGAAAATATCATGTCCAGGTTCGAATTACAGTTACAGGTCTTTTTCCAGATTGGGGATCGTTCAGGAACCATTCACAAGGAGCTTCTCGAACAAATGAAAGCACAAGGGTTTCTTTCGAAATCCACAGAATCAATATTCGATGAAGAGGTCTATATGCCTGAACGTCTGGAGGACGGAGGTACCCTGCTTGGATTTATCTTTTCAGAAATTTTGCTTCATAAGAGAATTGCTGGGATTGAGGATTGCGTGGAATCGATACTTAATGCTGGAACAGAATACAGAACTAAAATGTTAAAATTAGAAGCAAGACGACGTTCAATAACCGCATCTTTTGCATATTTTAAAGTCGTCGCTGGGTTAAAATTTCGAAGCGGGCTAACACCCGTAGAAATTATAAAAGAAGCCAAGGAGAGTCTTAATTTTCTTGCCAATGAGCGCAGACACTATGCAGCAATTGCCAAAAACATAAATAAATGTTCTAAAGAAAAGTTCAAGTCAGTTTCTGCACCTCCGGAGTTATCTCTCATTTCCAAAGCCATTGCTGCAGGAATAACAATCTATTCGATTTCTGATTTCGCTAATAAACTTCAGTCTGCACGCAGCAATAATCTAAATCTATCGTTTGACGAGTGGGTAGGATTTGCCGCATCACTTCATTCCTTCGGCATGGCAGCTGCAGGTTTTACTACCACAATGCTTAAAACTACAGATGCGATTTTGTCTGCTCAGGAATTCCTTCAGGAAAGTATCGACAGTTTAACAAGCAGCAGTTCGATATGCTCAAAAGTTGCTGGTTTTGCAGATTCTGCAAACAAAAAGCTGGGCAGTGTTGGAATTATTTTTTCCATTTATGAAACCTATAAGGCGTATGAAACGAGCATGAGTGCATCAAGAAGTGGCGATACGCTTCAGGCTTCGATGAGGTGGGTTCAGTTTGGACTTAATATCGCAAGCACGGTAACATCTGTCATCCCTGGTGGAGTGCTGGTTTCCATAGCCCTTGAGGGAACCAATATTGCCATAAGTGGTTATATTCAGCTTAGTGAATCATTAAAATCGGGTGTGGAAAGCATGATAAGAAAAATTAACAGCGAGCTTTTAAACAACACCTTGCTACGTTCCAAGCATTTCGAACTCATGACCGATAAGAAGTATTATCTTGCTTCTGACCATGATTTTGTACATGTTAAATTGAGTGCAGAACAGTACAAAATAGGTAAAAAAATCCTTGATGGCTTAAATGTACTCCAGGACAGGCTCAAACTTCGTTATGTGAACATCGATCCAATTGCAGGTGGAGCAGTGCTTCTAAAACTGGGTTACTCAATCAGGGATGTTGGATTGATTGTTTCAAAACAGGAGAAACTCAATCGTAATGAGGTGAATTTCATAGAAGGATTCAGCCAGACTGGAGTTTTCGATCTGAGGGATTGTAAAATGCAGATCGCTTCAGGAAAATATCGCTTTCCAGATGATGATTACCTTCAAGACAATAATGGTGCTAAGATGCTTCATTATGATCCTGAGCAGTATTTTAAACGGTATTATCCTGAACACAGGGTCAGTCTTACTCGTTACTGAATGTAACCACCACCTATATTATCTACAGCCGATATAAAATTATCAGTAATTTCAAATGACCCCAGAGAAGAATATTTTATAGATCTTAATATTTCCTTTAAAAAAGGAAATTACATTAACTACACTGATCACTGTATAATAGCACTGTAATTATAGATCGGCTAATCTAAAAAGACGTTCTATTTAGTTTTACATTACAAACCCACAATATGCTGTCTTTATCCCTGCCAACACTTACAGCACCAACTTTCCAGGAAGAGCAGTGTTCTCTTAGAATGGGTGGTATAGTATTAAGATCAAGTG
>JAAYPC010000089.1 GCA_012519985.1 Fibrobacter sp. | reverse complement strand
TCTGAAAGATCATCTGGGATCAACCCGCATGGTGATAAATGACCAGAATCAGATTACAGAAGCCATTGCGTATCAACCTTATGGAACCATTGTGCCAATGGAAGATATTGCGACATCACCACAGACTCCGACTCGTCAGCAGTTTATCGGCAAGGAGTTTGATCAGGAGGGTAGTGGTGTTGGAATCAGGGGAATGGAGCTGTATTATTTTGGAAAACGTTATTATGACCCTGAGTTGGGAGTGTTTTTAACACCTGACCCTGAGGATCAGTATTGGAGTCCTTATACTTATTGTGGTGGAGATCCAATTAACCAGATTGATCCTGATGGTGCATTTGCTGCAGGTATAGGGCTGTTACAATTCTCACAAACCACACAACAATTAATGTCAACTGCAGCACTTCTTGAAAGTGGTGCACTCGCAATACAATCAGTTGCATTAGGACAGGCTGTAAGCCAAATCTTCCAAATGGCGGCACAACATATTTTCGGAGCATTGAATGCTGTACAACAGACAATTAACAAAATAAGCCTTATTGGTACTATTTGGACTATTGCGCAAATAGCAAATATTTCAAATAACATTCAGAATGTAATAAGCAATGCTGCACAAATGAGTTCCCAAGGGGGACAGCAAGCTGCTCAGAGTGGTCAAGCACCAACAGAAGGTAATGCTGAAGGGGTAAAAGAGACTGGTAAAAGTGAAGGAATAAAGGATGCAGGAAAAACATAACCAAAACCACCTGAAGGTTTAGAAGAAAATCCTAACAGAAAAGGTAGTTGGGGAAAAAGGAACCCCGAGACAGGTAAATTTGAAGAAAAATGGCGTTTTGATAAAGGACGCCCTGAAATCAAGAAGGGGCATGGTTCGATAGATCACATTCATCCTGACGGTGGCAAAAAATGGATTCCATGGGGAGATTAAATGAAAAAATTAGATATTGAAAATTTAAATAACTTGCCTTTTCATGATGTCGATTTCTTGTATTTCATTGTTGAACAAGACAATAAAGGTAATGCGGATTTAAAGCTTGGCATACAATTTTCTAAAGATGAATTACCTGAGATAGAGGATTCGCTTGTTAAATATATCAAAAATGATGGAAAGGCATTTCTTGTGCTAAAGAATTGCAGCTTGATCAATTTAAATATGATAAGCAATTCTACCAAAAGAGATGAAATAGATTTTATTAAAGTAAATAATGAAACTGATAAACTTATTAATTTAGGTATGCAAAAATTAGAATACAAACATATAGAAATAGTCTTTATTAGTGGATCTATCATTAAGTGTATATTTAAAGAAATAATGTTATCTTCTGTATAAATATTTAGTGATAATTTTTGAGTGAACAAAAAGTCTGCTATAGCGGACATTTTTCCCAAATAGGAAATGTACCCTAATAGGAGACATTTTCAGGCTGCCAAATTAAGTGCTTTCCGAACTTTCAAAACGGTATTTAGAGAAACTTCGTGGATTTTAGCTGCTTTCCGTACTGATAAACCGTTTCTCAGGTCTGCAGAAAGGGACTTGTACTTTTTCAGAAAATCCTGTTGATCTATTGTAGTTCCTTGTGGCTACCGAGAATTTTTCCTTTTGATTTGGCATGATTCAAACCACTTATAACCCGTTGAATAAGCAGCTTTTACAGAATGAGGCTTTCAATCCATCCTGGGCCAGGCTGTTCTGATTATGGTAAAAAAAAGTTCAATCATCTTATTGTGTTTTGCTTCGATAATGTCCTCTTCTTGTGCTCAAGAAATGGACAAAAGGTTTCGCTTTTCTCCAGCCATCGGACTGACACCACCGCCGATCGAGGCGGCCGTCTTTGTCGTGCCGATCCGCCCCACTGGACGGAGCCTTTCGGCACGCGGTCCGGACGAATCCCCGGTGTTCGATCATCCGGGGTGAGGATGGCCGGTTATTCCTTCTTTTCGGGCGGACAGAACCCGATACGGAAGTTTTTCTTTGGTGGGTCTGGTGGGGTAAGAATCGACTGAATGGCTTTGATGGCCAGTTGAATATCCCGTTCATTCTTGCCGACCCTGCGTTCAAGGCCTTCGATAGCGAGTCTAAGTGCTTCGTGGTCAATTAGCATACGGCGCAAGCGACCTCCTGCATGATTTCACTACACTCAAAAATCCGATCATAAATTACCGGATCTGCGGTCATGCCTATTACCAACTATATGAACTGATAAAATAAGTCTGCAGTTTTTGTCGTTCTGTTTTTAAAGGTGATCCTGATCGAAGAAACTTGTTCCGAAGTATTAAATAATATGATTGCCTTTTGAAGAGGGTGAAAGTATCAAAGCAATAAAAAGGAATCTTCAGCTTACTAAGATAACGAATAACAGATTTGGTCATATTTATCACTGTTTTTTTAAGCTTTAATGGTGAATTTATCGTCGGGCAGGTCATTATGACGTCGGGCAACCTGAAATGGTGTCGGGCAACCCAGAATTGCCATAGGGCAGGTTAATTTTGTTTCGGGCAACTTAATCTAGACGTCGGGCAACTTAGAATGAGTATTTTTTCGGGTAAAAGATGGTTCATATTGGTAAAAAGATGACTTTTAGTGGTATAAACCCCAAGTTTTCCATAAGATGTACCAACTAATGTGGTAATGAGAAGAGGATGCTGTGAGCCAGCTGTAACTAATAAAGGGCGCCCTCCTTCGTCCACCCAACGTAGATACTTCGGAAGACGGGTAGCAGGCTACTATGGAGGACTGAGCATGCCTTACCAGAAAAAGATTTCTGAATGTACATCTGGAATGAGAGATTGTTGCCTTTCCAGGAAAACTGGAAAAAACCGCTTAATGGACAATTTGTGATAAAGACAACATGATGGTGGCAAACGATGAGGTCAGGGCATTGTTCTACCAAAGAGAGATTGCTCAATTAATCTATAAAGAGGCAGTTTCTTTGACTTCAAAGCTCTGCTTCGATATCTGAATGCTTCTTTTGCAGATCATAGATATCGCAGTACACTAAAATGGTTGGCATCACGGTGGGCTAACCTATTTCAGCAGAATGAGGCTCCCTATCGGAAAAGAGTTGAACCGTACAGATATTTCTGCTCTTTAACAGAGCGACAAGATCTTCAAATGCTTTACCAACCATCATAGGGTCGTGCGCATCCGATCCCATGGTTACAGGAACATTGTAAAGCTGAATCTGATCGATAAGGAACATGAAAGGGTCGAAGGCTTCGGAAGAGCTGTGAGCTCTTGACCAGATATAACCATTCGCATTGATCTCGATGCAGCGGTTGAGTTGTGCTGCTGTGTATACGGTCTCAGCAATTTCCTGCAGGATGTTGTCATGAGCGCTGAGAGGGTATGAAACATTTCGCCAGATAAAATCCAGATGCGCCAGAGAATCACAATAGGGAGAATGCAGTGCAGAGCGGGCGAGTCTGAAATATTCCTTGTACAAAGGAAGTGTCTCGGTGCGTTTGGAAAAATAGGAGAGGTGTTCCCAACTGAAGTGGGGCATGCAGTGAATCGAACAGAGGATAAAATCGAATTTGAAGCTGTCAATAAAGGGTTTAAGCAGTTCCTCTGCTCCTTCGATATAGTCAACTTCAAGACCGATTTTTATGGAGATTTCCTTACTGAAGATCTCCTGTAAATCGGAAAGCTCTGAGTAGTAACGACCGATATTTTTTTCATCCATCCCCCAGTCCCAGTAACGGCGTTTCTGGCTCTTGCTCAGGTAGTATCTGCCCAGATGATCAGAAAATCCGATTTCATGTAAACCTGAGCTGATAGCTGAATGAACATACTGGATTACTTTGCCGTGAGCATGACCGCAATAGGGGGTATGCACATGATAATCTGCCAGCATTCTCTGATCCCTATACAGTCAGTTCATAATTTCCGGCTTTGCCAAATGCAGCAGAGCGGTCAAGTAATGGATCGATATATTCGGCAATAAACTCTCTAACCTGACAAGGAGCCCTTCCCACGAAATCCGAAACATTAAGCAAGTTCTGCAGATCGCTTTTGGAAAGGCCAAAGAGCGGATCCGATGCAATTCTGTCCAGAAGATCATTGGGCTTTCCCTCCATTTTTACCAGACGGGCAGATTCCATGGAGTGGGATCGGATATGTTCGTGCAATTCCTGACGGTCACCACCTTTTTTTACCCCTGCCATTATTATGGATTCGGTGGCCATAAAAGGAAGTTCTTCATTTATATGTTTTTGGATCACGTTTGGATACACAACCAGGCCATCGGAAATATTTTCCGCAATTAAAAGTGATGCATCTGCTGCCAGAAACATTTCTGGAATGGAAAGTCTTTTATTAGCGGAATCATCCAGAGTACGTTCAAACCACTGTTCTGCCGCAGTCATAGCCGGAGATTGGCTTGACGATATAATATAGCGGCACAATGAGGTTAACCTCTCCGATCTCATGGGATTGCGTTTGTAGGCCATGGCAGATGAACCGATCTGACTTTTTTCAAACGGTTCCTCAATTTCTTTCAGATGCTGCAACAGGCGGATGTCATTAGCCATCTTATGAAGTGACTGAGCAAGGTTGCAAAGAAGTGAGGCTGCCTGGTAATCCAGTTTGCGGGTATAGGTCTGGCCAGTAACCGGAATTATTCGCTTGAAACCCATTTTTTCAGATACCATAATATCCAGTTTTTTCACTTTTTCATGATCTCCTTCAAAAAGAGAGAGAAAACTGGCTTGAGTACCGGTGGTACCTTTGACTCCACGAAAAGGAAGAATGGAAAGAAACTGCTCAATCGCTTCGAAATCCAGTAATAAATCGTAGAGCCACAAACATGTTCGTTTCCCTACAGTAGTCAGTTGGGCTGGCTGAAAATGGGTAAAACCCAGAGTGGCAAGATCTGCATGTTGAATGGCGAAATCTTTAAGTTTGCTGACAAGCCCGCGCATACGGCTCAGAATCAGCTTCAAACCATCACGAATCTGTATAAGATCGGTATTGTCGCCAACGAATGCACTGGTGGCACCCAGGTGGATTATCGGTTTTGCTTTGGGGCAACATGTTCCGAAGGTATAAACATGAGCCATAACATCATGTCTGGTTTTTGCTTCATAACTGCGAGCCAGGTCAAAATCTATATCATATATATGAGCTCTCATCTCTTCGATCTGCTCTTCAGAGATCGCAAGCCCAAGCTCTTTTTCACTTTCGGCCAGAGCCAGCCACAGCTTTCTCCAGGTGGAAAATTTATTTATCGGGGAAAAAATATAGGACATCTCGGATGATGCATACCGTTCAAGCAACGGGTTCTTATACTCTTTAAGCGAATCTTGACACATTGAATAATCCTTCTGTTCTGCGTTAAACCTTTTTAATATACAATTTGCCCTGATTAGTAGCAGCCAGGGACTTAGCTCTACGTTTGAAGAAAGCAAAAGCCATAAATAATGTTCCTCCTTGTAAAAGGAATCGGATGGATTTTCAGGCCATTAACGATAAAATTCTATGCCCTCAGGGATGCACTCTTTATTAATCGATAAACTGTGGAAATCAGATAATTCTTGAAATAAGACTTGAAAGAGTTCTCTCTCATAGTTATTTTCTCTTATCGAGAAAGCAAATCCATCCAAAATGCATTAAGCGGGGTGAATATGAAAATTCAGGTGGTAAAGACTCTCTTTGTCGTTCTGATCGCCATTTTTATGGTATCAGCTCAGTCTGTTGAGGAAATGATGGCTTCTGGTCAGGCACTGCTGGAGCGAGGCGCTTACAGTGAGGCGGTGACTGCTTTCAGGCAGGTCACAAGCAGAGAACCTTTCAACTTTGAAGCCCAATACAACCTGGGATATGCATATCTGGGGTGGGGGAGATACTCCAATGCAGTCGAAGAATTTAAAAAAGCCATGCGAATTCAAAATCGTAATTCTGCCCTATGGGGGAATCTGGCAATCGCTTATGAACAGTTGGGACGAACTCAGGATGCTATCAATGCTCTGTACCAGGCTGTTCAACTGGACCCTCAGAATATTACCGCACGCATGAATCTGGCAACTTCCTATGCCAATGCCAACCACTACAAAGAGGCGATTGCTCAGTACAAGAAGGTTATCGCCATTGAAGATGTTCATGAGGAAGCTCTGGTTAATCTTTCCAAATGTCTTATTGCGGTAGGCAATTATGAAGAAGCCAAAAAGTACCTTAAGCAGGCGAATGTCGCAAATCCCAGAAATGGAAGTGCACATTGGGAACTGGGAAATATTTACTGGAAAAGAGATAAGGATATCGATAAAGGTATAGCTGAATACAAGCTGGCAGTTTCGGTTGAACCGGAAAATGATGAGCTCTATGATAATCTGGCTCTGGCACTGGAAGAAAAAGGCCAAAAAGAGGAAGCTCTGGAGACCTGGAAAAAGTGCATGGCATACTGCTCAGATGCTTTGCGTAAAGAAAAAATCCAGGACCGTATCGACAGGCTGCAATATGGCGCAAAACCTGGAACCGAACCCGGTGGACCGGCAATAAAATTAACCACTAAAAACCAGATAGATGAACTGAAAAAAGAGCTTCGAAGCAGTGAGGGAGAAGGTTCACAGCAACGGATCAAGGCTGCTCCTGTCAATATCATGGATGATCTTAATGACCTCAATGAAGAGAAGGAAGTCAAGCCTCTTGATTTGAAGGATGAAGCAAAAAAGAGAGCTAAAAAGTAAACTCCTTTGTTAAACTATAATTCATATCGGAATTATATAAGGAAAAGATTCGGGAAGCCGGTACTGAAAATCCCGATAAATGGTGGTTTCAATTGTCCAAACAGAGATGGCACCAAGAGCGGAAACGGGTGTCATTTCTGTGATAATCTCTCATTCAGTCCTGCTGTTAAAAATATTTGTTCACCAGTCGAACAGTTAAAAACCGCTATCAACAGAGCTTCCGGATTTGACCTTTTTATTCCCTATCTTCAACCTTATTCCAATACCTACGGACCAGTCAGTTTACTACGCTCTATCTATGAACCCCTGCTGGAAGTACCAAATGTCATAGGACTTGCTCTGGGCACACGTCCTGACTGTTTCACAGAAGAGATATTTGCATATCTGGATGAACTGTCAGCCCGTACTTTTCTGAGTGTCGAGCTTGGACTTCAAAGTTCTCATGACAGCACTTTGACTCTGATTAACCGTCATCATACATTTGCCGACTTTGTCAGCACAGTTGAAAGACTGGCAGATTCCGGGATAGAAACCGTAGCGCATGTCATGTTGGGATTACCTGGCGAAACGGCTGAAATGATGGCTGAAACAGCCCAAAGGCTCTCTATGCTGCCAGTTTCCGGCATCAAAATTCATCAATTGATGGTAATCCAAAACACCAGAATCCATCAGTGGTATGAGAATAAGATCTATACACCACTTTCCATAGAAATGTATGCAGAGTTGTTGGGTGATTTTCTCTGTCGTTTGCGGCCTGACCAGCATATTCATCGTATAATGGCGGATTCAAAGCCTGAATACGGGCTTATAGCTCCATCCTGGAGTGGAGATAAAAACCGATCGATAAATTATCTGCATGAATATTTCAGAAAAACAGCATTGGTTCAAGGTTCTGTTTATAGAAGAAAAACAGGTCTGGAATAGAATCAGTTAAATCATTCCCAGCTTTTTCATTTTCCGCCAAACTGTAGTTCGATCAATGCCCAGCCGGCGTGCTGCTTCAGACTGGTTGCCGTTACATTCTTTGAGTACAGCCATGAATATCTCATCGGTAAGGGGAGGCCTTTTCTGATAATAATATTCGAACATGGGCTTTTCGGTTTCCCGCTGCGGGGTGCAAATGTTTTTGCGGAGTTCCACTTTACGGATCTCTAAAGGCAGATCGAAAATGTCTATCCGGGAATCCTGACAGGTGACAAATGCATGTTCGATAGCGTTTTCCAGTTCTCTGATATTGCCCGGCCAGCAGTAATCCATCATGGTTATTGCCGCTTCATGAGTGAGGCCCTGGATCGATTTACCGGTTTCGAGGTTGAATTTATGTATGAAATGCTCTATCAGAGGTCCTATATCCTCTTTACGGTCACGTAATGGCGGAACATGGATTGGAAACACTTTGAGCCGGTAATACAAATCTTCTCTGAAGACTCCTTCGGCAACCAGTTTACGAAGATCGCGGTGGGTAGCGGCAATTATCCTTACATCAGCTTTACGGGTAATGTTTTCTCCGACTCTTTCAAACTCTTTTTCCTGCAAGAAACGCAATAATTTTATTTGAATCAGAGCAGAGAGCTCTCCAATCTCATCCAGGAAAAGAGTTCCCCCATCAGCCATCTCAAATCGTCCTTTTTTGTCCTTAATTGCTCCTGTAAATGCTCCTCTTGCATGACCAAAGAGTTCACTTTCCAGAAGCGTCTCAGGAAGCGCAGAACAGTTTAGTTTTATAAAGGGTCCATTGCTGCGGAGACTGTTTTCATGAGTTGCTAAAGCAGCCAATTCTTTTCCGGTTCCGGTTTCTCCTGTAATCAGCACTGTAGCATTTGAGGAAGCAGCAAGTTCAATCAGACCAAAAAGATCCTGAATCTGTTGGCTTTTTCCCACAATTCTGCCGAACTGCTTTCTTTGGGAAGTACTTTGTTCCAACTGATGAAGTTTCTGTTCTGTTCTTTTTAGAACAGAGATATCGGTAATGGTTTCCACTGCTCCCAGGATTTTTCCCTCACTGTCTTTGATTACCCGTGCATTTTTTAATACAGGTATGATCTTGCCTGAGTTATGAAAAAGTGAGCATTCGGTGTTGATTATTTCCCCTTTGGAAAAGAGATTGCATTCGGGTGGAGGTGCGCAGAGTTCTTTCATCAATGTGCAGCACTTCTGCCCCAAAATCTGCTCGGAGCTCTTTCCGGTCATCGTTTCCAGGGCTTTGTTGCAGTAACGGATGACCCCTTGCTCATCAGTAAGAAAAAGACCTTCTGTAAGGGTTTGAAGAATCGATTCCAGGCATTGTGCTGTAAATTGATGATCTTTAAGGCATTGCATTTCTTTCCTCTTCTGTTGCATTGGAAGTGTTGCGCTGTTGCAATGCAATATACTATTCAATGACATCGATACACAAATTCTACAAAAAAGAGGTAAAACGGCAATTTCAAGTTGGTACAGCCATTGCATAGGAAGGTGATGGAAAAGAAACTTACACATTATACAAGGAGGCCTTTATGGCAGCAGCAACATCGGATGCTACCTTTAAAAAAGACGTTATCGAATCTGAAATACCTGTATTGGTGGATTTCTGGGCGCCCTGGTGCGGACCATGTCGGATGGTGGGGCCGATTATTGACAGAATAGGGGAGAAGATGGCTGGAAAAGTCAATGTATTTACACTTAATGTGGATGAGAATCCGGTTATATCCAGCCGGTATGGTATCACCGGTATTCCTACAGTACTAATATTTCGCAACGGTCAAGTGGAAAGGGAATTTGTGGGTGTGCAGCCAGAACAGGTTTATCTTAATGCAATAGAAGCCTGATTGGCTTGTGCCTTGAAGAGTTGTGCAGAAGGCACCTTAATTATACAATAAAATGGCTGCAGTGTTAATTAAACAGGGTGGTAAGTAACCAGTTTTTTCACCCGTTTTGTTCTCTATGGGGTTATAGATGAAAAAGATTTTAGTAATAGGCGGAGTAGCAGGAGGTGCCAGTTTCACAACGCGTATGCGGAGGCTTGATGAGACTGCGAATATAATCATGTTCGAAAAGGGAGAAAACATCTCTTTTGCCAATTGTGGCCTTCCTTATCATATCGGGGAAACCATTAAAGACCGGGATACACTGTTTGCTTCCAATCCGGAAAAGTTCAGTAAAAGTTTCAGAGTGGATGTCAGGATTAAATCCGAAGTGACTGCAATAAATACAGTTGAAAAAACTGTCACTGTAAAATCCGGCGAGTCGGTTTATAAAGAATCGTATGATTACCTGGTACTGTCTCCAGGTGCAGAACCGGTGCGGCCAGATGTAACAGGAATCAACAGCCGTCATGTTTACACTTTACGTACTTTACCGGACATGGATCGCATAAAAGAGAAGGTTGATAGTGGTAAAATCCATAGAGCTGCTGTTATCGGAGGCGGGTTTATTGGTCTGGAGATGACTGAGAGTCTCAACCATCGCGGCGTGGAAGTAACTCAAATAGAACTGATGAATCAGGTCTTTGCACCTGCTGATCGTGAGATGGCTCAGATCATACATCAGCATCTTCGGATTAATGGTGTTCGTCTGTTGCTTGAAAATGGGGCACGTGCTTTTACAGACAGAGAAGATGGAACTCTGGATGTTACTCTCAATAGTGGCGAAATTCTCAATGTGGATATGGCGATTCTGGCGATCGGTGTGAAACCAGACACCCGTTTTGTAAAGGAAGCCGGAATAGAAGTCAATGAACGGGGTGCCATAGTCGTTGATAAACACATGAGAACAAATATAAAAGATGTCTATGCAATTGGTGATGCGGTTGAGGTTACTGATCTGGTTTCCGGGCAAAAAGTGCATATCCCGCTTGCAGGTCCTGCAAATCGTCAGGGCAGAATTGTTGCGGATAATATCAGTGGAAAAGAAACGGTTTACAGGAATACCCAGGGAACTGCGATCTGCAAGATTTTTGACCTCACTGCTGCTGTCAGTGGAATAAATGAAAAAACAGCAAAGAGACTGGGAATAGAATACCTCAAATCCTACACCCATTCTTCAAGTCATGCTGAATACTACCCTGGTTCTTATCCTATGTCGATAAAGTTATTATTCACTCCTGACACCGGCAGACTTCTTGGAGCACAGGTAATCGGTAAGCTGGGAGTAGACAAGAGAATCGATATATTTGCTACTGCAATACGGCATGGATTAACCGTGCAAGATCTCTCTGAGCTGGAGCTTTCCTATGCACCGCCTTATAGCAACGTCAGGGATGCTGTCAATATTGCAGGGTTTGTTGCTGAAAACATCCTGAATAAAACGGCAAAGGTAGTGTACCCTGAAGATCTGGAGAGAATGCGACAAAGTTGTACGCTGCTTGATGTACGCACAGAAATAGAGCATGAACAGAGTGCTATAAGCGGTTCAATAGTTATTCCTCTGGAGCAACTCAGGGACAGGCTTGATGAGCTTGGCAAGGAGAAGCCGGTGATAGTTTATTGTCAGGCGGGACTGCGGGGATATTATGCGGAACGTATTCTTACTCAAAATGGTTTTGAGGCCTATAACCTTTCAGGCGGATACAAAACCTACTCCACATTCGACAATAACGAGTTGGAAACTGAATATTTTGAACCGGTTAATAAGACTTTTGGTTCTTCGCCCGAATCAGACCACAGCTCCGTTGGTGCTACATTACTTATTGACGCCTGCGGGTTGCAATGCCCGGGACCAATTATGAAACTCAAAGCGGCAATGAATGAAGTTAAAGAAGGAGACACTATACAGATAATGGCTAATGAACTGGGCTTTGTGACAGATATCCCTTCATGGTGCAGAAGAACCGGAAACTCTCTTATGGCTTTGTCAAACAGTGATGGAGTCTATACTGCACTTGTGAAAAAAGGCAGAGCTTTTGGAGAATCCGGAAATGAAGAAGAGAAAAAGAACAGTAAAACGATGGTGGTCTTTTCCAACGATTTCGATAAAATGATGGCTGCTTTCATAATTGCTAACGGGGCTGCTTCAATGGGGGCTCAAGTCACCATGTTCTTTACATTCTGGGGACTGAACCTGTTGCGAAAAAATGAAAAAATCCGGGTAAAAAAGAATATAGTTGAGAAAATGTTCGGGTTGATGATGCCAAAAGGTGCTTCAAAAGTTAAGCTGTCCAAAATGCACATGGCGGGAATGGGCACTTTTATGATACAGCAGGTCATGAAACATAAAAATGTCTATTCATTATCCAGGCTTATTGATGAAGCAAGAAACAACAACATAAAATTTGTGGCCTGTTCTATGTCTATGGATATCATGGGAATTAAAAAAGAGGAGCTTATTGATGGAGTAGAGATTGGGGGAGTGGCAACTTACCTGGAGAAGGCTGATCAATCCAATCACAATCTGTTTATTTAGTGAGGAGCACTGTATTGTTTATGGTTGATCTAATATGCCCAGGGCCGGAATCGAACCGGCACCCCGTTTTCACAGGAGCGGATTTTAAGTCCGCAGCGTCTACCTATTCCGCCACCCGGGCGCATTAAAAAACAGTTACTTAATATGGGTTAAGATTCTTTTAAAGGCAAGAGAAAAAAAACAATGGGGGGATATCCGGGAGTTATGATATCCACCCAGGATTTTCCATGACTCAGATAATTTGTTCTTTTATCAGCTTTTCAACAGCTTTGTACAAATTTGATTCTAACGGATAGCCATTGTGTTTAATTTTTGTTTTGATTTCCTCTACCAGTTCGATTCTTACTTCAGGAATCGAGTTAACCACTTCTGTTAATTTCTGGAGGTTCTGCGATGCTTCAGAGAACTCCACCTGCTCACTTGGAACAGCCGCCATTTTCCCCGGGGCTGCCTTTCTGCCGCTCTTTGCGGTAGATTCTAAAGGTTTGGCCCCGTAAGCTGCACTAACTGATTTAATCTGCATAAGCTTACCTGCCTTTCTATGATAGGGAGCTTCTTCCTTCCCTGGAAGTGTTTCCGTCCCTGGCGTTTCTCCCTATGATCCATTAGTAATATCGGTAACATTTTAGAAATACTTGAGATAAAAGTGGGATATGAGGAAAAACGGATTAAAATACGAAATTCGAAATACGAAATTCGAAATCGCAATTTTGGGGTGGCTTCCTGTTAAATTGAAGTGCCATTCCGGGAATCTGGAAAGAAAGGATTAAGAAATCGCCTAAAAGAGATTCAATCCAGCAGTAAAGTCTTTCAGCAGGGATGAGGAGTCATTCTGTTGGGTAGATAACCACTCTGTTTTAGAAATGAGCCATTCCGCTGGGCGAAGAACAATTCCATTTTGACGAAGAATCATTCTGTTGGGTAAAAAAACTTTCAGTTTGGGAGGAAGGTCCATGCTGGTGGGCGAAGAGTAATTCTGTTTGGGAGAAGAATCACCTCGTTTTGGAGAGAGCTGTTCTGTCTGGAAGAAGAGCCATTCTGTTAGACAAAGAGCTATTCTGTTGGGGAGAAGAATCATGCCGTTGTGGAAAGAGCCATGGAAGAAGGGGTATTCAGTTTAGGAGCGTTTAGGAAGGAGCATTCTAATCGGATGGCCGTACAAATTTCATGGGTTGTTTTCTCAGAGTCAAACACTGTCTAATGGAAAATTTTGGATATTATAACCTACTCGTATTTTAGTGTGAAACTTTGCTAATTGAGAAAATTCTTCGCGCAGTCTCAAGAAGGTGGAGGTGAGAATTACCTGTTAGAGGTCGATTACCAGAATGGTGATGTCGTCATCAGGAACAGCGGTATCTCCACTGAAGGTCTTCTGGTCAAAAAGTATCAGATCTACAGTTTGTTCGGGTGGAACATCCAGAGTCTTAAAGCCGCATTTTGTTAATCTTTCAACACCGTACATCTCTTCAGACTTGTTTTTGGCTTCGATAAGTCCATCGGTGTAAAGCACAAGACGGATATTTCCGGGAATATAGCTCAGTTGGCTCTCTGAGAGCATCATATCTGGAAATACTCCCATAAACAGTCCATCTGCCTTGATTCGTGTACAGGTCTTGGCTACGCGATCAAAAAGCAGTATAGGGCAGTGCCCGGCTGAAGTATAACGGATTTTGTGATTTGTGGTATCAAGAATGGCATAGAAAATGGTAACAAAATTATCGGTTTTAACCTCGGACAAAAAGGTCCGATTTATCTTTTCCAGAGTTTTTTGGGGCGATTGTTCATTTGTTGCGAAAGTCTTAAGAAGAATTTTGGCCATGGACATGATCAGTGCGGATGCTACACCATGTCCGCTTACATCGGCTACAACCAACCCAAAGACTCCCGGGGCAATACTGAAGACATCATAGTAATCTCCACCCACCGCATCTGCAGATAAATAGCGGGCACCCAGAGAAAATGCAGAGGTATTTTCAAGATCCCGAGGCAGCAAGCCTTGTTGAATTGTACGGGCGTGTTCAAGATCACTTCTGATTTTTGCCTGTGCCAGTTGCAGGTCATGGTTAACCAGCTTAAGTTTATGGTTTGCCTGTTGGAGACCGATATTTGCCTGATCAAGATCATTAAGAATTCGGAAGTTTTCGATAACAATGCCGGCCATATTCAGTATTGCAGTCAGGGTGGTTATATTATCGCTGGAAATTGGAATATTACTGGTGTTCCGGTCCATCCACAAAACACCTTCTGCTTTGAAGCAGGAACAGAAGATGCAATTTGAGCGTCTCTGGTTTTCGGATTCTGCCGGATTCATTTGAGAAGAACCGGCGATGCTCCAGCAGTATGGGTTAAAGCTGCTGTGAGCGGGGCACATGGTGCGATCGCAGGATTTAGCTTCCCAGCATTTCTTGTTTAATTTACTTATCAGTGGTATTACCAGATATGATCTGGAATTGAGCTTTTGAAAAAACAGATCCTCTTTATCTGGCGCTTCGACCACTATGTGCCGGTTTAAAAAGAGGGCATCGGTGATCTCTCCACCCTCGAAACCCAGAGGTATTGAAAGTGCTTTTATTTCCTCTTCATTGATTCCTACCTGATAACCTGGCTGCAGGCAGAAGTTGTTTTTGTTGATTTTAAAAAGAATCACACGGTCGAACTCAATTATTTCCTGAATCGCCAGAAGAACTGTTTTAATGATACCCTCGAAGTCGGTACAGGAGTGAAGTACTTTAGTCAGCTCATGAATCAGTGATGTATTCATCAACTGGGATTTAAGCAATTCATTCTGTTCATTGAGATATTTGATAAGTCCTCTGGTTTCAGCTTTTTTCATTTTTTCTCCAATAACAATATATACTCTCTCCTGACGAATTTAAAATTTCAGCATTCAGGAATCGCTAACAAACTGCTTCCTCTTGACTTCCCCCTGCCAGAGGAAACATTTTTGTATACCTGGTATCTATTATATTGCTGGTATCCAATATTTTAACATAACGCTGGTATAATTTGCCAGCATGTTTATTTCAAGGAGGATTAATTGAATATCAAACACAATAAGCATAAAAAGGAGTTGAGAGAAGATCCTGTGATGGATTGGATAATCAACGCCAAAGATAATATTGTGAAATACCGTACCGCGGTTACTGGTTTTGCAATTGGAATTCTGATTTTGTTCGGAGCTGCTCTGACTTTTAAACAGATTAACGCCAAAAACCAGAAAAATGCGTTGAACTTATTTGGTGAGGCGATGATAGCTTATCAGGATAGAAACTATGATAAGGCAATTGATAAATTTTCTGCTACCGTAAACAGTTACAGCTCGACTCCTCAGGCTGTGTTTGGGGCATATATGCTGGGCAGCATTTATTCTGAGCAGAATAAATATCAGGAGGCTATAGACTGGTTTAAAAAAGCGGTGACTTCAAAAAAAACAGCCGAATTTGTGAGTGGTCAGGCTCTGGAGGGTATTTCTGCCTGTTATGAAAATTTGGGTCAGACCGATGAAGCAATTAAGTATTTGCAGGAAGCTTTGGGTGATAAGCGCATCAAGCATCGCCATGTCGCAATAAAATGGAAAATAGCATTGTTAAGCAGTAAAAAAGATGCAGAAAGAACAAAGCAGCTTTGCAAAGAAATTATGGCTGATACTAATGCAGGGGAGTATTATCAGAAAGCCGAAAATCTATTGGCTGCATTTCAGTTTAAGACTGCCGGATAAAGAATTCTCTCAGATTATACTCTAAAAATCGTGAACAAATTAATTACCCTTTGGAGGTCATGTGAAGATATTATTGTTGGATGATGCAAAGAAAAGAAAGGCTCAGTTGAAGGAGGCAATCCAGAAACAGTATGAAATAATTGATTGCACCAGCAGCAACGATTTGATGACTGCAGTTGAATCGGAAAAGCCAAATCTGGCACTGCTGGATATGGGGACCTGGAAAAAAGGGAAAGCAATTTATAACTACTTTCATATTGGCAAAAAACTTGAAAATGTACCAGTTATACTATATAATGCTGAAGAGGATGCATATTTTATAACCGATCGGGCTCGACATGATAAAGATCGCATTCTTTCCAATCCAACTGAAATCGAGACCATTATCGATACGGTGCAACAGGTATTGTAAAGTGGTTTATAAATGGGTGTAAGGGCCAAAAACGCTCTGATATTTGCCGATACGGATAACGGTGGAATCATTCATATTGCAAATATCAAGGGCGGAGTAGGAAAATCAACTGTCGCTACTAATCTGGCAGCATCTCTTTCCAAAAGAGGTCCTACACTGATAATAGATCTGGATGTTCAGGGGAGTGCTACAGTAGCTCTGGGTCATAAATCTGAAAATCCAGTACAATCTTCATGGGAGCTTTTTCGCAGACGTTTCTCAAGCGGTCAAAATTCACGGGCTGAATCTTTATTCCTAAAAGTCCGTGATGTTTTACATATTAAAAACAATGAACTGATAGACAAAGCTTTTAAGGTTGCCTCTATTACCTCTCTGGTAACCAATATCCAGCCTGGTCTGGATCTCATCCCTGCAAATTCTGATCTTTTTAAAACACCTTCAAGACTACAACTGGAAAACCTGGTTACTAATCTGTACTCCTGTCGTGACTATTATAAGTATATCATTCTGGATACTCCCTCTGTATGGAATTCACTGACCAGATATCTTTATCTGCACAGCGATCTCAATCTTATTCCGGTTACTCTCAATGCACTGTCTACTAAAAGTCTTCGAGACTATCTGTCAAATGTAAGCCGGCTCTCAGAACGTAATCCTGCGCTGAGGATCAGAATAATAAAGAATGAGGTGTTTGGCAATCAGGAATCCAAGCTCAAGGGTAAAACCCGTACCATGAGTGAAAACCGTAAATTCCTGGAAAACCTCTGTGAGCAGGTTTCATTTGAAGGAAGCAGTGGTATTTCACTATTGCCACAATCTATCATGTTTGATCTTGAAATCCCGGAATCTGCAATTGTCAGGGATGCTCAGGATGAGGGTATACCTCTGCAGTCTTTTAAAAAAAATGCTGCTGTTACCAAAGCCTTTGATGAGTTGGCAAAGAGAGTACAATATGTATTAAATACTCCTGTCCCTTCAGTAAGAAACAGAAAATTAGCATTTTTTGAAGCTGTTCCAAAGTTTTGTGCTGCTGCGGCATTAGTGGTAATTTATGGATTAAATCCGCGTGTGGATGAGTCAATTGCTCCCCGCCCGGTTGCCCCCCAACAACTGTCCATCTCCAAAGACAAAATCTATACCCATAGGTTCAGCCAGGGTGAATCGATCTATAAATTGGCAAAATTCGCCATCTGCCACTTCAGAGCTGTTGTACCCAGTTTCGAGGAAATAAATCAATATGTTCTGGAGGTGGTCTCAACTCATAATCTTACCCGTCTTGAGGGGGAGACAAAGATTAAAATTCCGGATCGCATTCCGGATGGTCTGGAAGTGGATTTCTATCCACCTCAGAAAATCACCAATCCAGAAGAGAAGCAACTTTTACCGGTGTATAGCTTCTTTAAAAGCATGATTGGTGATTCATTAGCTTACATTACCGGTGACTGGTGTGAGAGAGGTACCGGTGGAGGGCAACCTCACTATGGTCTGGATGTGGCTGCTCAGTATGGTTCGGAAATTATAAGCCCAATTGACGGGGAAGCTCGGTTACTTACAAATGAAGTAGCCGGAAGGACCGTGGGAGTAATCGCTGATGGTATGGTGATTTTCTTTGCCCATATGGACAGGAGATATGTTAAAAATGGTACCAGAGTCAAAAAAGGCCAGGTACTTGGTACTGTTGGCATGACTGGAAGAACCAGTGGGCCTCATGTTCACATAGGATACGGTATACATACCGAAACTGGTAGCGATGTCTCCTTTGGAGGGAGAAAATTCCGGGTTACTGATCCCAAACTGTTTTTCTACCGTCAGATGTTTGTCGATAAACTGAGAGCAAATGCCAGTTGACCCAAATTCAAAATCCCACCTGATTCTTTTGCTCTAACACCTCCCCCAATATATAGTGATCCTTCAGATTTATTAAAAGGTAAATGGATCACAATTCATTTACCAGCAATGAACTCGTGTAACAAGGCTCAGAAAACACACATTCGTGTCATAAATACAAATTTGTCATGCTGAACCTGCTTATCCTTTCTGTTCTTACCTGAAAATATACAGAAGCAATACTGGCATGGTAGTTGCACAACAAGTGCGGCGGGCCCGCAGTTGTGTGACTGATTTAGTAATGTACCATATCACTGGAAAGGATACATAATGACAAAAAAGATATTATCGTTTCTTACAGGAGTTTTCTTTACAGCTCTGAATGCCGCAAGCCCGCAGGTCGATTTCAATGGATATTTGGATGCAGATGTATGGGCTGATCTTACAGGCAAATACTATGTAAACAGCGAGCTGGACCTTGGCATGTCTTTGAAATTCAATGACAAAGTTAGTGCTCATGTATATGCGACAGTTAATTCCGCCAATAATGACAATATACCCGGAAGAGTACCTGCTGGTATCGGAAGCTCTTCTGACAGATGGCTGGATATGAAATTTGACGGATTTGATATCACTTTTTCAGGCTCTATTGGTACATTTTCTGTTGGAGATCTGGTTTATCAATATGGCAAATTCAATTACTACTATTACAAAAGATTAAGCATGATCACTCCGGAAGGTTTCACCAGAGGTATCAGATACAGTATAGGAAATGATCTTATCACTCAGGAGGTGACTGCAGGTATTTCAGATCTTGATGAAACGATTGCCGATGTTCAGGGTGTCACTAATCTTAATCTCAAAGAGAACCATTCACTTAACCTGAGTTACGGTGTTCAGAACAACTCCATGTTAAGCTTCTCTACTGGGAGTAAAGTGTTTGCCGGTGCTGGGTATCTTGGTAAATTCGGAGACATTCTGACTATGAAAGCCGACTTTGGTTATATTAATTTCCCCGGAGAAGAGCGGAAAAATGTGATTACTTTACTTGTAGAACCATTGCTAAGCTTTGGCAAATTCACAACTGCAATGACTGCATATACTATGTTTGACCCGGATTCTGCAAACACTGATCTTACTGCATCTCCATTATTTGGAATCAGTGACGAATTTTTCTTTTACATGGAACCAGGGTTTTCCTTTACAGAAAACTTTGCTGTCGGACTTCCACTGGAAATTCACGGATCGGATCTGGAAAATAAGGATGACAATGCATTCTGGGCAGTCCCTACTTTTTATATCTATCCAACAGAAAATATTCAGTGGTGGATCTGGGGACAGGTGGTCGTACCTATGGCTAAAAATATTAAGAAAAGCGACCTGCTTTATGGCATTGGCTCCGAAATTATTGTCAGTTTCTAAGCAAGATCTATCCCTTATGAAAGCTAATCTATCTGCTATTGAAGGCCTTGTTCCAGGCCTTCATTGCATATAACTAACCCATAATGGCATTTCCCGGATTTTACAGGAATATTCCAGAATTGTATCTTTGGCGGGTAGCTTCATATAGAATTACTGCACTGGCACAGGCAACATTTAAAGAATCTACATTGGAAACCATAGGAATACGTACCTTAATGTCACATTGGTTCAGGATATCAGGGGCGATTCCGACTCCCTCATTTCCCAGAACAATACAACAGTTTTTACATAAATCGACCGAGAAAAGACTGTGGCTTTGAGCATTGGGGTTCGCTGCAACTATTTGAAAATTATGTGAATCGCGCAACTGAGCCAATGTAGTTGCCAGATTTTCTGAGTAGATTATCGGCAGTTTAAATAAGGTGCCCATAGAATTTCGGACTGCTCTTCGTAAAAACGGGTCTGTAGATCTTTCTCCGACAATTAGTGCCTGTACTCCGTTTGCTGCACAGTTTCTAACGATAACACCTGTATTTTCTGCACTTTCAAGCCGGTCCAGTGCTACAAAGATCGCAGGTTCTGTTAAAACGGCCAGGACTTGCTCCAGAGACCGGGGCTGCGGAATCATGCCAACAGCCATGATTCCCTGGTGATATCTGTAACCGACAATATTTTTTAAAAGTGATGCAGAAGTGGTGTAGATATTAATTTTTTCCGGTCTTTTTTCAATAATCGGATAATAAAAATCCAATAGATCAGAAACCATCAGTATGGAGACCACACGTAAATCACTTTGAAGAAATCTGTTGACTACTTTGTCACCTTCGACTACAAACAGTCCCTCATCTCTATGTCGTTGAGATTTTTTTAATGTACGATATATTTCTATTTCAGGTAAATCCAGGGAAGAAATTTCTTTTATCAGCTCTATCATAAATTTGTCTTTGGTTCTGATTATTCCTTGTAATATAATGTGTGGATTGGAACTTATGCTCATGAGCCGAACAAATTATTCACAATGAGTGTAAAATGCACTTTGAATATTGAATTAAATGTGTGTATAATCTATAAGTATTATCCAAAATAGACGCATTGTGATTGTGGAAGGTAATTGTGGTTAGATATACAATAGATCAGGTCCGTGAAGATATGGTTCTTGGTGAATCTATAGTGCTGCCTTCAGGAGAACTTCTTTTGGCTGCAGGCTATAGAGTAAAGGCACGGTATCGTGAAAGATTAAAACAATTGGGCTTCCGTAATGTCCTGATCGATGTTGAAGGGACTGAGAGTGTAACTCCGAATGATGTCGTATCTGAAGCGGCTCAGAGGGAGATGAGCCAATCCATTGATTCCAGCTCAAAAGAACTCTCCAATGCTATTGAGCATTTTAGGATCAAAAGTACAGACAAGATTAAGGAGATTTTAAAGGAAAACAAGCAGTACCTGAACAAGTTTATAATGAATAATGGGATGGCTAAAGCTCTGGACAAGTTTGTGGAAGAGATCATGAGTCAATCCTCAATTGTACTCAATCTTTCAGCTATGCAACAGACTCAACCCAGTCTTTTGGGGCATGCGTTAAATGTCACCATAACCTCTCTTTGCATTGGTAAGAAATATAAATTGTCTTATGAGGAGATGAAGCAGCTTGGGATTGGTGCGCTCAATTACGAACTGGGATTGATTGCTTTACCCAAAGAACTGCTTGAAAAAAAAGTAACTGAGTACAATTCAGAGGAGCTGAAAGCTTATCAACAACATACAGTTTACGGTTTTCTGATGCTTTCGCAGAATCATGCTATCCCCTCAACCAGTGCTGCTGTTGCTTTGCAGCATCACGAAAGACAAAATGGAACAGGTTACCCTCAGGGAATAAAGGGGGATAACCGTCCACCGCTCAAGGACTTTTCAAGACAGAATATGATTCACAGGTTTGCTGAAATCGTGGCAGTTGCCGATTGCTACGATTCCTATGTTTCCGGTAGACCACGAGAAGGGATCGAGCCTTGTGATATTAAGACTTCACTAAGAAACATAATTCAAATGGGCGGAAATCTGCTCAATGCGGACATTATTAAGACTCTTACTACCATTGTTCCACTGTATCCGGTTGGTGCAAGGATAAAAATTGTCAATGCACCAACACCTCAGCTTATAGGCTATTATGGAGTAGTAGCGCGTGATAACCCGGAAAATCTGGAAAATCCACAGATTATTATATATGAGACTAAGAACCGGCAGAAAATCAAACCGATTCTGATAGACATGGCCAAACATAAAGGATTTACACTTGAACTGGTAATCTGAATCAGAAGTGTCCGGTTAATTTAGCAGATATAAAATTGCATAAGAAGTAGAGCAAGCAAATAAATTCCAAATCACAAGCACCAAATACTTAACAAATCCCGATAACCAATCATTTACAATCCAAGCAAGAGAAGAGCAGGAGTGGAGGTCCCGTGTCTATTCTATTTCAATTTTCGAGTTTTCCATTCCTACTTCTGTTACTGTTCCTGTTTCGGATTTCGAATTTTGAATTTCGAATTTTGAATTTTTCTATTCCTAATCCTTTTTAGAATTTTGGTATTGTAATTTGGAAATTATTTGGAATTTAAGAATTGTGATTTGGTGCTTTCGGGTCTGAAATTCCAAATCTTAAGCTGTTTTTGACAGTAATCTTCTGTTAAATTAACCGGACATTGCTGGATCTGAATATATGCTTTTAGTCAGGCCTGTTTTCGTACAGCTTTACAGAGCTGATCCGGGGGGCAGATGTCAAAAAAGAGTTACCTTTTTCCCTCAAAAGGTCGATCGAAGGTGCCGATTGCACTACTCTGAACAGCTCGTGGCCGAAGAAAAAATTGCGGGCATAATAGGAAGTAAATTCTTTTATCCTGCCGATAGCTTTTTCTGAAGGGAAGTCTTCACAGATATAATCCAGATGACGATTCCAGACCTCTGCATAATCAAAGTCTGCTGCTTCACCTCTTAATTCCCGAAAGATCCATGGTTTTATAACAGCCATGCGGCCAATCATCAGAGCATCACAACTGCCAGAAGAAATCAGTTCCAATGCAGTGTGATCACTTATATCACCGTTAGCGATCAGAGGGATTCTGCTCTGAGATTTGATCCAGGCAAAGAGATTCCAGCGCGCTTCTCTTTTCAGTTTTTCATCAGAAAATCTGGGATGAACACAGATTCCGTCGATTCCACACTTTTCAAACAGTCTGAGCCGTGCAGAGAAACGGTCCTCCCAGCCAGGCTCATTGTTTCCCAGACGGCATTTAATGGTCAATATACCATCCCAGCATTTCCTCATTTTATCAAGAGTAGCTTCCAGCAGTTCAAGATTGTCAAAAAGAGATTTCCCGCAACCATCTTTTTTGACCTCGGGTGCGGGACACCCAAGATTTATATCTATTGCAAAAGGTTCGATACTGGAAATGCGATCTATGATTTTTCTTATTGGTTCGTTGCCAGATAATTTTAACTGGTAAATGACATTTCCTTCAACAGCTCTCTTTTTGGTAAATGGAGACTGGTCCAGATTTTCGACCAGAAGAGCTTTTACTGAAAGCATCTCAGTGTAAAGGCAACCGTAACCACCGAAATCTGCTAATAGCCGTCTGAATGCGCTATGGGTAATTCCTGCCATAGGAGCACAAAGTAATGGCGGGATAACAGATTTATTTTTAAGTATAAGGGGTTTATTCAATAGATCCACAGAAAAACAGCCTTAAAAAAAATACCAATAAAAAGATACAGGATAAACGTGAGAAATCCGCCGTAGAGATATTCCTTGCCAATGTTGTACATTTCTGCGTTATCGGATCTGAGGAGGTTTCTGACAGAATGATTTATTTTGATATCAGCTATGTGGTATCCAATCGAGGGAAGAAAGAGACCGACCGTTGCGAATAATAGAGTCGGAATAAGAGCCAGTTCCCAGAATTCAACTGCAACAATGGTGTTGAAAAAAAACAGGAAAAGAGATATCAGAATAAGTGGAGAAAAAGCCCTTAAGGAGCGCTGGTATGAGTCCTGAAAAACCCTCGTATCTTCAAATAACCGTGTGTCATTGATATTGATTAATACATCCGGATTTCCATTGAGTCTGCTTTGTAGCGATGCAATAAAGGTTATGGTATGTTCGATGCATAAGGGAATTTTCATTACATTATCTGATGTACTGAGTTTAAGAAAACCGCGAATTCCAGGTATTCTGATGTATTGAAGGTTTTTAATATCTGAAAAACGAACCGATGTGGTTTGGGAGAAACCTTTTTTGATAATCTGATCATTTGTAATTATAATGGAGATACGGCGCATTTCATTCTTTATAAATCTATAAAGCAGGAAAATTACAAAAGCAGTAAAATTCAGAAGCAAAGAAGCTTTAATTGCTGAACGCAGTATTCCATCGTAGGCTAAAAGAGAAAAGATGGGAGGAAACCAGGAGATGATACAGAAGGAGGCTATTGCGTATAAGAATAAAAGTTCCAGATAAAGAAATCTTGGTTGCAATCTGAATAGTTCATTTTTTAAGCTTTCACCCATATTTTTAGTCTTTCCCCTGAATCCCTTAGCTCCTTAATTTGAGCCGGCAAAAAAAGTATACATCTATCCTAACTGCCAATCAACCCTGAAAATGGATTGCTCATAGGGTCCACCATTACCATGAGAAAGACCTTTCGGAGTAAATGAGAACCCATGATCAGAGGTCAAAACAAGAGTTCTTTTTTCTGCCTTGCACATATCAAGAAGTGATGGAATGTTTCTGATAAGCAAGTTCTGAAGCAGTGCAGGCATCTCGTGCAAGTGAATACTGCCTGCATGTGCCTGTTCATCAAAGACCGATATCCTGACAAGTTGTGGTTTATCAGGTGAGGATCTGGGAATAAGATCTCTCCACAAACGATCTTCATTCCCTGATATGGTAACATAGTCAATCTGAAGATTTGCCAGTTTATCTGCAGGATCACTTTCTGCTGGAAAATTGAAAAGTTCATTTATACTATCAATAGTCAGCCCTGGTACAGAAAGGCGGTGAATGCCGACTGTGGCAATATTAAAAAGTGCGGAATTGGCTGCAAAGACTTCCAACCAGACATCAATAGAGACTCCATCGATAAGTATGACCGTAGAACAATCGGAATATTTTATTTTTTTAACTGGTGGCAATGTTTGAAACCAGTCATTGCTCTCTGTCGTGATTTTTTCCATTTTTTCCTGAATCGTCCTTTTAAGCTGAGGAGTCGTCCAGGTATCGTTATAAAGAAATGCTGCTGCAAGACGAGCTCGCAGTTTCGAAGGAAAAGTGGATGCGCTGTTCCGGGAAAAATCTTTTAAAGCAACCAGGCGGTTCTTAATACGCATACCTTCTGAATTATCCATAAAACAGGAATAAAGGTGTTCTGGTATTGGTTCTGGAGTATTCAGTAAACGATTACAGAGGATATTCCAGGCAGTCTGTATGGCATAATAATGCAAAGGTTCTTTGCATAAAAAGTCGAAGAGATCGGCTGTAGAGGTCCTTTCAAAAATGACGGAGAGCTTTATTGATGGATACTGCTGCTCGAGCAATGCTGATAAGGACTGCAATTGCGTATTTATAATTTTTGGTTCATGAATGGAGTTTTGAAAAATATTCTGGTGCAGACAGGGCCAGAGAAGCGATTCCATCGTGTTGTATTCTGATGTACCTTTATTCTGCTCTATTGACAGGATAGTTTCACCTGAAGAATTTCCAAGCCACTCATTAAACAGTTCTCTTATTCTTGAAGGGGTGAGACGGCGACCGGCAAGTTCGTTTTCAAGAGCATCAAGATCCCTTTTTTCTATGTTAGTGAATCCAGAGAGAGCCTTATTCAGTTCAGAAACCGTTGAATCATCGAGAAGATCGCATAAAGCAAGGGAACCTGCAGAATCATTATCCTTTAGAAAAACATGCAGGTTCTGAAGTCGTTCTGAAGAGTACTTGTCTATGTCCCGCAGAGCGAATGCCCGGACGGAAACTGCTTCAAGCACCTGAGAAGTACAAAGAATTTCTGCATAATCACTAAGAATTCTCTGGATCAAGGCTTCCGGATCAGGTGCGTTGTTTTGTTCCGGAGAAGTGCCGCATTGATAACCACAACTGCACAGAGGAGAACGAAGCAACTCTTCAGCAGTATTCCTTGTACAAACGGCAGGAGCTGGTTTGTCCAGTTCATCGAGAAGCTGTTGGGTGCCTCTAGGACGGTCAAGAGCGACAATCGCAGCAAGGCGTCGGATTGTCTGCAATGCTTTTAAGGAATGTCTGGATACTGCTGCTTTTTTGCGCGATTTCTGAAAAGATGCGTGATCTGAGGAATATTTTTGCATATAACATTGACGAAAGGCCTCGAATGCTGTCTGCAGTTGTTCTCCTTCATCTGGAATAATCATTAAATGCGGCTGCCGTAGCATCATTAATACAGTGTCTCTGTATTGAGCGGTTTCCATGTCTGCAGATGATGCTTCAATTACCGAATGATGATGAAGATAATGATTGATAAAAACAATCCTTTCCGCGTGGCGGCCAAGAAAGCGGTCCAGTTGACGCAGGCTGGAAATATCCTCAGACACCAAACCGGAGCTTCTCCATGAAATCAGAAAGCGCTCCAATCCTTCACGTGCACTATAAGAGGTTTTTATCTCATCAAGAACTTTCAAAAGAGATATGCATTTGCATTTAATATTATCAAAATCAAAACTGCTGAAAGCTGAAAATCCTGAGAGTGATTTGATTTTTCGGTCCAGTTCACTTATCAGTGATGCGCCACTGGTTTTGAATTTCAGAACCGCCTGCCAGATATCACGCTGCTGTCTGAGTCCGAAAGATTCACCGGAAAGAGAGCCACCCAAAAATGAACAGGAACTAATAATAGTTTCCCGGTCAGCCTGATTGATAAGCTCTCCTGGAGCAACAGATTCGAACTGATCAATATTCATCAGTTTAATAAAGTCAATTGGTACAGTACGGCTTTTGTTTATTAATGAGATATGACCGCAGTAAGCGAGCGATGAAATGAGAAAGCATGCCAGATCACGCGGAGTGCCATATACATCAGTTTGGAGTTTTAAGAGAAGATTGGATACCGGAACTTGACCTGAGGCCGGCAGAAGGCCGAAAAACCATGAAAGGAACTGGTTGGATACAGGATTAGGAGACAACAAGTAATTACCGGATTTGACTTCTACCAGTCCTAACGGAACTGCCATAGTCTCGATTGCTTCAGATAAACCCTGAGCACGTGCGTCTTTTAGTGAAATAGATCCAGGAATTATGAATTCGTCGAAAAGTCGCTGATAGTAGCGCAGAGATGGGGGAATGCTTCTTGAAGCAATCTCCTTGAAACGGGGATAACGGGTTTCCAGAATCTGCTCTGCAGCAGCTTCTATGATTCTGTCAAATCGTTTTATCTCTCGTGCTGAAGGCTCCAGCTCTATTGAGGGATCGCAGAAATTGCCCATGTAAATCTGCTGCAGCAAATGTTGTTGGACTGCAGGTTCGAGCTTTTTCAACATCTCTTTTAATTGGGGAATCTGAGGTGCATCAGATGGGTTGGCGCTTCTGAGTTCGCCAGCAATCATTCTACACGCAAAATACTCCTTTAACAGTTGATTCTCTGCTGAATCCGAGGGGATAACCCATACCGCAGTGTTTTTGCAGTTGATTTTTGCTTGTTGAACAGAAATTACCAGTGCCATATCGATTCTAGCAGTATCAAGCAGTTCATTGATCTGCTGTTCGATTGAAAATTCATTACCAGGATGCAAATAGAATACTGCAACTTTTCGAGTACTTTGCCGCCATATGGTGGTACGTTCAACCGGTCTGCTCCATATTTGCGGGCCTGGCCATGAATAGGATTCGGGCATTTCGGAAAGAGGAAGGGAAAAAACTCTTGAATCATCTGGAGCGATATCATTTAAGACACGCTCAATTCTTGATCGTAAAATTTTGCCCTGATCTTCGCTGGAGCTTACTACGTAAATTGCATCCAGTGGATTGCCACTCGGGGAATCCTTTTTCCTGAGAAATCTGCTTTTTTCTGCGATGGGCTCCAGAAGTACTTCAGATACATACTGACCGTTAGCATCAGGGTCCTGAAAAGAAAGCATGCAGGAAACCAGCTCTGCTAGTACTCTTACTGAAGGAGCTGTTGCAGTTGGATGGATGGCATAAAGCACAAGAATCCGGATTAATCTACGACAAAGGATTCTGTCCTGCTCATCATCGATACATTCCTCAATAGTCTCATCCAAATGTGGTACGATATGAGAGGGATAGATATAGAAAGAAGAGAATTCTGCAATTCTGGGAGCAAAATGATCGTAAATCGCATCTGGAGATACCAGACTTGTACAAGCTCTCCCTAAGACACCAGTTATGTTTCTTCCAGGGTCACCTGCTATTTGAGAATGAACAAAATCGACAATGCCACGATGCTGTGAGAAAAGGTCTCCCAGACCTTCAAGAAGTGATAATGTCAATGGATGTACAGGATATATACTTCTGAAAAGGGCTGGAGTGACATTAAATCCTGGGAAATGTCTGCAGAATTCTTCGTAAATGTGGAAGACAATCGTATCTGCATCTGGTTTAATTTTTATGAGGCGACGGGAAATAAGATCTTTTATGTGAAGGGTTGAGAGATGCAGCTTAACAGGGAAGCGATCTTTGATCTTACGGAATGTGGCCTGAGCAACATCTCCGGTGCGCTCTATACTCTCCTGAACGGCTGCAATGATCCATAAGGGGCTGCTTTTACTGATTTCTCCCAAAAGCTGCAGTGTGCGGGCATCTTCGTTAAGAGAGGTGCTGTCTGGTTTGGAGCGAAAGAACTCTGAGAGTTCGTCTATAAGTAGAACAATACCGTTAAACCCTGCTTCTGTGGCAGCTTTGAGAGCGGTATCAAAAACCTGATATCTTTCTTTGGAATAGAGTTCTGAATTATCTAACCCTTTGCTTTTAATGAACAGAAGTCCCTTGGCATGTGCATCTTGACGATGCTCATCGATCCATTGTTCTACTAATGATGGTGAAATTTCGAATCTGGAGCAGAACTCTTTACATAGTTCCGGGTCACTGAGAACGCTTTTCAGATAGTTAAGAAAGCGGCTTTGAGGCGAAATGGCTTTTTTAATATTAAATGTGTTTAGTTTTTCTTCTATCGCTCCGGTTATAATGTTTTCCAGAGGAGTATTGCTTCGATAATTAACCAAAGAAATTGATACAGCGAGAAGATGTTTTGATGCTTCTCTGATTTTTTTCAATCCTGAATGTTGGGAAGTCAGATGATCACTTCCTGGGGCTTCTGAAAACCAGGCAGCCAGAGCTGCAAGAAAGTGACTTTTTCCTGAACCGAAATCTCCCTGAAGAAAATAACCCTGCCCGTGCTGCTGCAGAAAAGACTGGGATAAAACCTGAAAATGAGTATCCACATCTGCAGTGAAAACAAAAGAATTGACAATATTATCGGCTTCGCTTATACTTTGTTCAAGACGGATTACTGTTTGTACCTGTGGTACATCAATGAGGTCTCCTATAGTATACTTTGTCAGAGATGGTTGATTCATAAGGAGTTTTCCGAATCAGACTTTTCAGCATTGCCTGATGCTTCTTCCAGTTTTTTCTGAATCTTTTTTATTCTCCCGAAAATCCGCATATCATCCGGATGAAGGCTCAGCAGTTCATGATAAAATTTCCAAGCCCGTTCCAGGTTACTGCTGCGATTACAGGCGGCTGAATAGCTGGAGTTGAGAAATGTGTCTGCAGGTGATATTCGCAGGAGTTCCTCAAGTAAAGGGATGGCCTGCAATTCCTGGCCAGATTTGGCCAACGCAAAAGCTTTTTTACGTAGTATTGAAGGATCCTGAGTCTTGGTCTGCAATTTTTGATACTGGTTTACAGCTTTATCAATTTTTCCCGATTTTTTGCAAAGATAAGCATGTATTTCACCGTAAACTGGTGGTTTGGATGGAATTTTGGCCAAACGTTCGTATTTAAGACGTACAGTCTCCAGTCCGTCACGGGAAATCTCCAACATCACCAGAAGCCAGAGTGCGGATTTGTTGTCAGGTGAGAGCTGAAGCCATTGGTTGCATAGAGAGAACGCTTCATCTGTACGTTTTAATCCCGTAAATGCCTGGATTTGAAATTTGTAACTCTCCTCGGATGGTAAATTCCATTGGGAAATGTAGTCAAGCGTTTTGTTCCATTCTCCAAGACGGATAAGACATTCCAGAGCCCCTTTTTGCGCACGTCTGGCAAGTTTTTCATTGCCAACTAACTCCTCATACCCACTTAAGGCTTCTGATATGTCTCCGGATTTCAGCCGAGCATCAGAGTAGAGAAGCAGTGTCCAAGGGCTTTGTGGATCGATAGTAAGGGCTTTTTTTAGGATCTCCAGAGCTTCTTTTGTGTTTCCAGCATTACTAAGAGCTATAGCCTGCTGATTCATCCAGAAAATCTTCTGTGCAGGATTTTTCAGTGCTTCCCGTTCTGCTGTTTCAAAAGCAGCATTGTAATTGTGGGAGCGAAGGTATGACTTGAACTGTTCGTAGGCTGTCATAATATGATCTTTAATATTAATAGGGAAGAGAGATTGAAAAATAGCTAATGAAATGTAATATTACCACTATAAAAAATCATGCCTGCTTTTCGGACGGACTGTTCTTTTGCTTTTGGCCTGCCGGCAGGTGGCTTGTTCGGACGGACTGTTTTAATATTATGGTCTTGAGCACGCACAATGGACGGACTATTTTGTTCAGCAGAAAGAGTGAGTGAGAAATAATAGTCTGTTCTATTTTGTGGGTGGACTACATTTTAGCTTTTTGCAGGTCTTGTATAAGTGAGCGTAAATGAGCTGCCTTGGGCGGTCAGTTATCCCAATCTTTTCACAATTTCCTTGCAGTTATGGTCGAGACTCATAAATGAATTTTCCACTATGATATCTGCATACTTCACATAAAGGGCTTTTCTTTCTTCGAAAAGCTCTTCAAATGACTGATCTGCTCTTTTGGCTAGTCCTCTGGTGTTGAAGTTATGTATTCTTTTTTTCAACACGTCTATAGTTACATCCAGAAATATGACAATTCCATTTTTTTTCAGATGCATCATTGCTTTATGGCTGTATGGAGCACTACCTCCGGTGGATATTACATGATCATTGTGATTAACCTTTAACAGAACATTTTCTTCTATGCGGAGAAGCTCCATATAACCCAATGTATCGATTATTTCTTGAAGCGTTCTGCCTTGAGTCTTTTCGATAAGGGAATCGGTATCCAGAAAATTTTTACCTGTTTTCCGAGCCAGTTTAATTCCTAAACTGGTTTTACCAGCTCCTGGCATTCCTATTAGGATGATGTTAGATTTGATCATAACAGGAAAAATATAAATTTGCGGATAGACTGTTTTTGCTTTTTGCCGATACAGACGGACTACTCTTCACGACTGACGGACTAATTATTTAGGCAAAAAAGTGAGTAAG
>JAAYPC010000088.1 GCA_012519985.1 Fibrobacter sp. | reverse complement strand
GTAAGATTAGTGCAGGTGCAAAAAAGCAATCCTACACACATCAGAATGGTTTTACCGGTTTTTCTTTTCATGTCCTCTATCCTGTACTGTATCTGAATATCAAAATGCAAATGAGATCGAAAACATTCCTATGCCAAGCATTGCACCACCAGCTCCGGCAATGCACAATCCCAATTTACGAGAGCGTTCCTTTTCGGCTGATTCCCAGTCTTTGGAAGAGTACTTCCATTTTTCATTATCATCAATAGTAGACAACTCTTCCAGCCGGTCATGCGCAGGCTGAAACTTGCGAATAAAATACCAGACAGAAGCAGCCCCAGCTCCCACTCCTATAGCCAGCCCAGTGTAACGCAGGATCTGAACTCCTATTCTTTTTTGCTGATCCGAACTAGTGGAAGAGGCTGGGAGTTCGGCTTTTGGAGGTAAAGTCTCGGCTATTTGCTGAGGCTGAGGCAACTTTGACGGCGCATCCACCGATGGCAATCCGTAGGAGAAAGGAGTATGTGAATTAATATCCTGGCGTTCACCTTTTATGGTCATGTCGGCTTTTCCATTATTACTGAAAATTGAGTTTATCACCTTGAAATGCTCTGTCTGGGAGCGAATACCATAAACAGAGTAACGGATGGTACATCGGTCAAAACTAGAGCCCAGTGCACTTTCGTAGATATCGATACCGTTCCAATCAAAAGGAGCAGCATCTACGGTAGCATTAGGGTTATGCTGTTTATCGTTTTTTGAGGTAAAGACTACCGGTTTATCCTCATTTCCTTTCACATAAACGGTACCCTGGACATGCATGCCAGTAAAGCTTTCAAACAGAAGCACAGAACCGGCTTCAATAGATACAGAAGATCCTGGGGAGACGAAAATATCCCCAACTACCAGGTATGATTGAGCGCTTAAGGATTCCGGCAACGATCCGCTTAACTCCACCAGATCCTGCGCGGTAACGATTCGCCAGCTTATAATAAAGCAAAAGAGTAGGACTCTAAAGGCCAAATTCATGAAAATCTCCATTTTTTCTATGAGTCATTGTAAAGATACACTGATCCGACGAATCTCCGCATCAGCTTTTATGTAATGAGGATGTGCAGTATTGGAACGAAGAGCATACTTAACTTCATACCATGCCTCCATAGCTTTCTGTCCGTTTTGCTTATCAGGGGCATTTTCATACTCCACTGAAAGCACTTTGGCCTTGTAATATAAAACTTTTTCTCTAAGTTCAGAAGGCGAAATTCTTGCAGCTGCGACCCGTAGCGCTTTTTCCGCTTCCTGCATCGCTGCTTTCGTTCTATTTCTTTTTAGATGCAACTCCGCATAGATAAGATGGTATTCGCCATCTTTAATTGGAAATTCCTGCAACATCCGTTCTGCCTGACTCAACTGGCCTTCATTTACCAGCCGCCTTATCTCATCCAGAATCGTAGCATCATTAACCTCTTCCTGAGCAGTGCTGGCTGAATTCAGAACCGATTCAACTTCTTTCACCGATGGTTGTGCAAGTTTGGGACGGGGCTGAACAGTGGCTTTTCTACCAGAAGAAACCCCGGTTTTGACCGAAGCAGGGCTTCTGGGTGCTATTGTACTTTGTTTTTTTCTGCTATTATTAGTAGGAGTTGCAGCAGGAATGCTTTGTTGAGATGGTGGTGGAGAAGGGTTTTTAGTGAGTGAATCAACAGGAGAAGGGTTTGCCTGAATAAAATTAAAACCAGTCGTTTTTCTACCGCTCCATAAAAAAACTATAAAAATTGAAGAACATAGCAGAAAAAAGAACATGCTCAGACGCGCTAACTTGGAGACTTTTACTCTGCTTTTATTTTTAATCTTTTCTCCTGCTAAAAAACGGGATAAAAAGACTTCTGGAGTTTCTTCGGTAAGCTCATGATAGCTCCTCTCTATCTCCTCCATCAGCTCATCAGCACTCTGGAAACGCTTGTCAGGATCGACTTCCATCAGTTTTTCAACAATTGCCCTGGCCTTAGCAGAGAGATTTTTGCAGAAAAATCCCAAGGGGGAAAAATCGTTTTTTTTCCGTTTTTGTATTAATTCTTTGATAGAACTGGCTGGGAAGGCTTTTGTCCCTGAAAGCAACTCATATAGAAGAACACCCAAAGAGTAAAGATCGCTTCTTGGGTCCAATGGTCTGGAATTTAGCTGTTCCGGAGACATGTATTGCAAAGAGCCGGTTATAGAGCTTTTCTCAGATGGATTGGGGTTGTTTGAAGGGTGAGCAATACCAAAATCCATTAATTTAATGGTTCCGGTTTCAGAAATCATTATATTGGCCGGTTTGATATCACAATGAATCACGCCTTTACAGCTTTTTCCAGAAAGGATATATTCGTGATTATGAGCATAACTGAGAGCCCTGCAGATACAGATCACTATTGCCGCTGCAACCAACTCAGGAATCGCTCCCCTGGTTTTTATCAGCTCTTTTAGATTTGTTCCCTGGATTTTTTCCATTTCGATGTATGGAAGTCCATTCCATTCACCAACAGTATAGATATCCACAATATTGGGATGATGCAGCTTAGCAGTGATTTTAATCTCATTTTCAAACCGCTGAATAGTTTTTTCTGTCTGTACTGGTCTCCATAGTTTTACTGCCCGATAAATTTCCAGTTTTGGATTCCAGATCTCATAAACAACCGAAGCGCCTCCCTTTCCTAGGATCGATTTGACTATACCAGAACCGATTGATTTGGGTTCAGGTGGATTTGCAGCTATGAGCTCACTTTCGGATAATGAAACCGTCTCAGACAAAAGATCATCCATTGCCATGCTTCCCTATCTAGATATACTGAGGAGTTTTCCTACATAATTTAAAGCATTTCAGTAGTCTTGTCATGGTTTTTTTGCATAATTTTATCGTTTAAGCAGTAAGACTGTTAATTGAAAGCATAGGAATAATCAGCAGGGCACCTCAGTGCCCCACAATTTTAAGCAGGTTTTAAATCGCCGCCTTAAAAGCCGGAACAAATATACTATTCACGAATTGAGTAAAGCGGGTAGGACAATTTGGTACTTCTTTGTCTATCAGGTTTGGGCAGAGAGCTCCCCGACTCAAAGCATGAGACATCTCCACATAGGCATTAGCCATATTTATGGAAAACCCATTTTCTACCAATTCATTTCTCATCTCTGGATCAAGAAGTTGAACATAGGGTAATTCTGGAATTCCGATACTATCTGCAATAATCTTGGTAGCTTTTCTGTAGGACAAGCGGTCTCCATATAATTCTACAATCGCCCGGCCATAGTAGTTTCTTTTATTAATCATTTCAGCTACGTAATTTGCGACATCTTCGGTTGAAACCATATATAGAGGTGTTTGTGCATCGATGGAATCTGCGATCATATCCTTTTGCTTGATAAAACTGATTTTGGAGAGGGTGTGTTCCATAAAGTAACCAGGATGCAGATAGATTACATTTTCGGTGTTAAGGGTGTCCAGTTGTTGTTCGATATCCCGAAGCCCCAGGATTAGGCCGGCTTCGGAGGTTTGCTCCACACCCATACTGGAGAGGAAGAAAATAGTATTGATTTTTGAGTCTTTTATTGCTTTGCATGCCGCAGAGCCAACCTGATGGAAAGTGTTGCTGAAGCTTTCCAGATTTGAAGGAGCTGGAGCAATAAGCACCAGGGTATGAGCATCTTTAAACGCACTGGCTAAAAATACGGGATCGACTATTTGTCCGGTGGCGATTTCCATGCCTTCACTTTTTAGATAGGCCAGGTTTTCTCTATGATTTCCAACGCCGCGCACCTTTTGTCCTGACCGAAGCAGTTGGAGAGCCAGTTTAGCCCCGAATCTGCTGTTTACATCGGTTATAATAAACATACATTCCTCCTATTGGCGGTTCGATTCCATCAACCGAAATTATTAAAGCAAAAAAAGAGCCCCTGCGTGGGTTAGAAAGGACGGACTAATCTTTAGTCTTGCCTTTACGGACGGACTATTTTGAGATGGCTTTAAAGACGGACTGTTTTTTTCCGGAAACCAAAACGGACTATTTTTTACCCATTTCCCCATTCCTCAATTCTGGTTTGAATTTTGCGCTCTTTTTTC
>JAAYPC010000087.1 GCA_012519985.1 Fibrobacter sp. | reverse complement strand
TATTCCAGGACCTGATTCAAGGTGCCTATTCAATCAGAATCACCGCTTTTGATGCTTCTGGTAAGATCATTGCTATCGGCCATGGAGAAGCAGAAGTAAGACCTGGCCAAAAAACGATTGTTCAAATCGAGATGATAATAGGCGGCACAGGTGAATTGGAAGTAATACCGGTATGGAAAATTCCTGGCTATGACACCATTCCAGGAAAATTCCTTATTTCAGAATATCTTTTCAATGGAAATGCAAATGACCTTTCCGGTAATAATTTACACGGTAAAGTTTATGGGGCTCGATTAACAACCGATCGCTTTGGGAATCCAAATAGTGCATACCTTTTTGATGGGAATAGTTACATTTCAGCTCCGCATTCAGACAGCTACAATTCAGATACTTTATCATTTTCTGTATGGATCATGATGTATGATTTTGACTACTGGCCGAGAATATTCTGGAAAGGCAGAGTTCCTGCAGAAGGTTTTGAATCAACGTTTGATCTCTATTTCCAAACTGAATACAATGAGTTACGATTTGATGTAACTGACACACTAACTAATTACTGGCAGTACACTGCGGTTCCAACAAAAATTCAACCTGACACATGGTATCATGTTGCCGGCACCTATGATGGAAAAAAACAGATACTGTATGTTAATGGATCTCCCGTTGATACCTTGATTAAAGACTTCGTAGTACTTGACAATCATCATCCGCTACTCATTGGTACCGGCGAAAATAGAAGATATTTAAAAGGAAAGATTGATGATCTCAGGTTCTATAAGGGGATTCTGTCTGAAGCAGAAATACTTAACTTATACCTCGAAAACCGATAGACAGCTTGATCTTTTTATTTACGGTGGCAGATTTCAGCACCCATTTGAAGAGGCGGTCTTCGGAAAGAGTCTCTCTTTCCGAAGACCGCAATGTTTAGTATCACAAGTCTTTCAGTACTCTCAAAGAGACAGGTTAAATTCGTTGTTCGTTTCTAAGGTCATTTTCTTAAAGCCCCCTAAAGCCCCTTAAATCCCCGCCCCTAAATCCCCCGATGGGGGACTTTAAGATCACATAATGTAACTGTGAACTTGACCATAGGGTTTTATAAAATGTTGCTTTGGATGTTCTTAAGTCTCCCGATGTACATCGGGGGATTTAGGGGGCGGGAGCATTTCTTTGTTTAGCCCGATGGGGGACTTAAGAGAGACTGAGTCCCTTCTGGGAGCATTCCACACCCAGTGGCATTAAAGAGATCTTAAAGCCTCCTTTGGGGACAGGGGGCGAGGATTTATTTTTAAAGTGTGATACAGGGCATAACTGCTTACCATACATCTAACCGGGAAATAAAAAAATGCCAATCATCGAAAAATCATCATACAAGCCTCCATTGGGCTTAAGCAACCCTCATCTGCTTACCATATTTCCTCAGGTTTTCAGGAGAGTAAAGGGAATTAATTACAGTCGCGAAAGGATAGATACTCCTGATGGGGACTTTATTGATCTGGACTGGAGCGCCAATGGAAATTCCCGCTGTGTGATATTGATTCATGGGCTGGAAGGGCACAGTAACCGCTCCTATATGCTGGGAATGGTAAAGACATTCAGCAGCAGGGGATGGGACACTGTTTCCATGAATCTGCGGGGATGCAGCGGAGAACCAAACCGCAAACTGAGGTTCTATCATCATGGAGATACTGAAGACCTTGATACTGTGATAAGACATACTATTGGCAAAGGATATGAAGCAATAGTGGTTATTGGATTCAGTCTGGGTGCTAATCAGATTTTAAAATATTTAGGTGAAAAACAGGACTCTGTCCCGCAGAAATTAATCTGCTCTGTGGCTATTTCCAGTCCATGTGACCTTTTTTCATGTGCAGTAAAGATGGATTCCAGATCTTCAGAATTTTACCGCATTCGTTTTTTGAAAATGTTGCTTAATAAAATGCAGCTTAAAAAGAAGCTTTTTGGGAATGAGGTAAACCTGGATGGGTACCGGATTATAAAAACGTTCAGGGAATTTGATAACCGGTTTACTGCTCCGTTTCACGGATTCAAGGATGCTGAGGATTATTACAGAAAAAGTGGCTGTCTTAAATACCTGGATAATATTAAATCACCTGTATTAATGATAAGTGCCGCTGATGATCCCTTTTTGACAGAAGAGTGTTTTCCTTTCGATATAGCGAGCAATAGCCGCTTTATTCACCTGGAAGTAACCTCTGGGGGTGGACACATGGGATTTGTCTCATTCAACAGTAGCGGAGAGTACTGGCATGAATCACGTGCATTTCAGTTTATACAGGAGATCGCCGGATAAAGACTTCTGAATTCTAAATTTCACCTATATCCTTTTTGTCAGATTTTTTATAATCCTATGGGAGGGCAGTGTCTTGCAAAAGGAAAACAACAGCCGTGGGAGAAAGGCATAGTTGGAAATGACATTCAGAGCCCAGGAACCATCAAAAGTGCAGGCACATTTTTCATTGCGCATTTCACGACAGACCATTTTAGCTTTTTTACTTTTCCATAATTTCATAAAATCCATGTCATAATCCCTTAAATTTCCCATTACATAATGCTCCTGGACTTCACAAGGGCATACGTCTCCATTTGGGAAAATGACTCCGAACAGAGATCCTGCAGAGCAATTGAAATTCAAATGCTTTTGATAGAAGTAAATATCCGGTAAAACTTTGTTAAAGACGTTGTTGCGGGCATTTACATAGCATCCCAGAAGGTCATTTCCGTTTCCAGCCGTATTTCCTTTAAACAGGTCTGCTTCAATTAATTTCACCAGTTCTCTGTGAGCATTCAGCACCTTTCTTTTTCCTACGATTGATTTTACAACGCCCTGCTCTCTCATTAATATGGCATTGAACCCCCTTATTCCAATTGACCTCAGAGAGCGATAAACATCTGTAACATTATTGGAATTCCAGGGAGTAACAGTAATGGCCACTGTAGGAATGATTTCAGGATCCTTGAATGATTCGATTAGTTTATATGTTTGGACAGCTTTTTTATACAGACCAGGAGCATTTCTGTTTTTATCATGAAGCTCTTCGAAGTTATCGATGGAAATGGAGAACATCAGGCGCTTTCTTTTATTAGTTGCACAAAATTGTTCAAGAAAACGTTCAATGGCCTCTGTATACATGCCGTTAGTGGCAATATTAACCGATTGTACTTCACTGTTTTGGCAATAAGCCATGACAATATCGAAAATATCTTTTCGTAAAAAGGGTTCCCCACCGCTAATATAGACACTGTAAAGCAGGTCGCCAAAGGTTCGTGTTAATCTGATTATTTCATCGGTGGATAATTCCTGTTCAGAAGAAAGCGAACTGTTGAAATCGATGAAACAGTGTTTACATCTTGCGTTGCATCGACGACTTATTAGGTGAATAAGACTGATTGGCTGCTTTTTCCGAAAGAAAATGTTGAGACATAGTTTACAGATATTCATAGTGCCTGCCTTACAGCACCTGTCTGTGTGCATCGTAGAGATAAAGACAATAACATCTGCTGCACACAGGCAGCAGCTCTCTGTTTATTTTTTTCCTAAATTGCTTATAGAATTGCCCGTTCCAGATCTCCTTGACTGGGGTATCCATGAGAGAGCCAAACTTAAGGTCCGGATACTGAATACAAGGGGTAACCTGTCCGTCGGGAAGAACATCCATTCGTATCCATTGTTTGAAGCAGAATTGATTATAAGGGTTGATATCGGGATAATCGGTATAGGCATAGATATCCTCCGGTTTTTTCAGATAACTGGAAATTTGTATAGGCCATTTTTCCGAGCGGATCTTTTGGCATTGCCGGATAAATTCTTCCTTGTCGATATCATAGGGCAAAAGGAACCCTGAATGGCTTTGAGGTGTTACATTGTATTCTTTTTGAAGTACGGTTTCGTACTGGTATGCCTGCTGAGGTGATAAATACCACTTGAGATTAATAAGTATCCAGTCTGCTCCTGCTGCAACCATCTCTTTGCAAGTGTCATAAAGGTATGGAACATTTTCCTTTTGCAGGGTGAATTGTATCCCCACATAATTATTCTGTCGTAATGCTTTCAGACGCCTCAAATTATCTACGACCAATGTGTAGGACCCTTCTCCCCGTAAAGCATCATTAATTTCGGACGGCCCATCAACAGAAAGATAGAAGATAAGAAAGGGGTTATCGATGACAGCAGGTATATATTTTTCAAGCATTGTACCATTTGTACACACATAAGCGAAGCATTGATATTTTTTCAATATGGCAACGAGATCGTGGAATCTGGAGTAAAGAAGAGGCTCACCTCCGGAAAGAATAAAGGATGGATGTCGATGACCGGTTTCTTTAAGTATCCGATCAATCACTGCAAAATCGAGTTCCTCAGAAGCCGCCTTGGGGTTTCCAGTACCGTATATTCCTTTTTCTCCCCAGAACATGCACATCCCACAGTGCAGATTGCATTTATAGGTAAGATAAAGCTTATAAACAAGAGGAGGAGGGACATCTTTCTGCAGCCGCTTATCTGAACAAACCCAAAAGTAGCGATTTCGGAAATCAAATTTGCGTTTGATAAGGAAGGCCATGTAACGTGGGTAACGCACAAACAGCTTCAGGATATCTGTTTTTGGGGGAAGATATAAGCTACAGCTCAACTCCTGATCCTCTTTTCATCTTGTGAAACAGTAGAATATCCTGTAACCACTCAGGAAGAATTGCATGTGCCAGATAATGAAGCCTGGCAGAGAATGGTGCTACAATTCTGCGTGGAGGATTATTGCTGTGGAGAATTTTAACAATCGATCTGGCTATTATTTCAAATTTATAATTGGCATTTTTTGCAGTATGAGGATGAGAGAATTTTTGATGCAGAAGAGAATAAGAGCGGGAATGTACGCTTTTATTACCGGTAATTATATGCTGTGAATACCTGAGCATATTTGGCAGAAGACTAGTGCAGAGCTCATCAGGGCACACTGTCGAGACCGAGATTCCGGTGTATCGTAATTCTCTTTTGAGCGCGCTTGCTATAGTTTCCAGAGCACTTTTGGTGGCATTGCCCGGACCAAGGAATGGATATCCAAAACCATTGCTGTTGGAAGCGGAAATGAAAATTATTTTACCGCCATGTTGTTTACGAAAGACTGGAATAAAGGAATTGGTGAGCTCAATTGTACCAAAAAGGTTAGTCTCAAAACAAAGCCTGAGATCATCACGCGACAAGTCTTCAACTGCTCCCAGAAGCTCGATTCCGGAATTGTTTATCAGACCAAACAGAACTCCATTGGTGATCTCCAGAACTTTCTCTGCATTTTCCTTAATAGAAGCACTTGAATTCAGATCAAGAAGAAGGCATTCCAAACCTGCTTTACGAAGGTTTACAGCATCGGATTCTTTGCGTACAGTAGCAATTACCCGAAATCCCTTTTTGCTAAGATAATCTGATGTGAATCTACCCAAACCCGAAGAACAACCTGTAATTAATACCGTCTTCTGCTCTGCTTTCATTGAAGAGGTCCTTTCTGCAGGTGCCTTATTTATATATGTTAGAGGTAAAATAATTACAGGACTCAATTAATAAAAGTATAGTCAAAAATGAAATATGCTGAAAGCTTCCATTTTATTGATTCGATAAATTAAAATCCCGAAGTGCTTGCAAGATATCATCATTCAAGGGATAAACAGGTAGTGGTAAAAGATCAGGATCGGAAAAGGGATTGTTCAAGAAACATCCGAACGGAAAACAGAAGAAAAAGAATATGGTTAATATGACAATAATTAATATGTTCTTTTTTAATGGTAAATACCCAAGCGGTGCAAACAGATTAACAGAAAACACAAGGGATCGGTTTTATAACTGTTTAAATAAACTTAAGTTAGAGATTGTGGTTAAAGTTCAAAAAAGCACCAACTTACTTCATAGTAAGTCTACAAGGTATTATTTTTGGTGCTTGAAGAACATCAGGATTTAAGCCTGAAAACCAAAAAGAAGAAACAATTAAAAAAAATTTGCTTTAAGGGGTTTTTCAGTGAAGAAACTGTTTTTTTTACTGATCATTTCAACTCTGCTTTCCTGTAACACTAAAGATGAGCAGAAGAATATCGCTAAATCCAACCTTAGCGGAAGCTTTATCGATCTTGATAAGATCGTTGTATCTCAGGTACCTCAGATAATATCTGTCAGTTCACCAGTGGATCTGGCCTTTAATACAGAAGTAATACCGCCCAATTTGTGCGGTACAGTTTTAGATCAGTCTCCATTTACATTCCAACCGCCTGTTGCTGGGGAGGCCCGATGGCTTTCTCAGACTCTCATACGGTTTACCCCTTCGGAGCATCTTAAGCCTGGAATTGCCTATAAAGGATTGTTCAGGGGCAAGACCGCTTTTGGTGACCAATGCAATGTTAATGATTATGAGTTCACCTTCAAGACCGCAGAGCAGGAAGTTCTTTCCTTCAATGCAGATTTTGTTCCGGATACAGGTGAGAATATGGTCATACTGAAAGCAAACCTGGTTTTTGCCCAGCCAGTCGATCTTGTCAGGTTAAAGAAGGATCTGGTATGCAAAGCAGATAAAAAACGTATGGATGTAAACATCTCACAGCGATCCGATGATCTGCGGATAGCGGAATTGACAGTCGGTCCGCTCAAACGGGGAGAAAAACCGGTGAGGTTTACATTCACTTTACCGGGTTCCTATAGAGCAGAAAAGAAAGAGTGGCAAAAGGAGATCATCCTTCCGGAAGCTACGGCTTTCAGAGTGATTTCGCATTCAGAAATGGGGGAAGTGGGAAATCAGAGGGTTTATGGATTTCGTTTCTCTGATCCTTTGAAAAAGGGCATGGACCTTTCCGGATACGTTTCCATAGAACCACCAATCGATTATACTGTTTCAGTTGATGGCAGAAATCTCAAGGTGCAGGCTGCGTTTATTTATGGTAACCAATACAGAATCCGTCTTTCCAAAGGGCTTCCCGGAGCGCTTGGCACAGTGTTAGACGATGATTACGATGCATCTCTTTCTTTCAGTAATATTAAACCTGAAATCAGGTGGCTTTCAAAAGGGATCTATCTTCCATCCGATAATCAGTTCAGAATACAGCTCAAATCTGTAAATATCAGCGAAATAAATGTAACCGTTACAGAAATTTACGAAAACAATCTGGGATATTTCCTTCAAAGCAATATCCTGTACGATGAAAAAGATGCATATAATCGGAACAGATACGAATACTTCTCACCGCATTACTATGGAGACCTTGAACGTACTGGTAAAGAGATCTATAACAAAAAGCTTAAGATTACCGATATCAAAAACAAATGGATCACCACTGAGTTTGATCTTTCAGAAGTGTTCTCCGGTAAAAAAAACAGCATCTTTTTAGTTCGTTGCCGGTTCGATGAGACAGATCTTTGTGGCAGATGTATCAATGATCGCAACGACTTTACTGGCGATGAATTGTATTATGAAGAGGGAAATTATTACAGTAATCCCTGCCAGTATGGCTACTATTATAACCGTGGTACAGTATCGAAACTGCTTATTGCTTCTGATATCGCCCTTACCCTGAAAACAGCAAAGGATGGAATTCATGTTTATGCAGTAAATGCACTTAAGGCTCAGCCAGTTTCGGGCCTGAAACTCGCCATGTTTTCATATCAGAATCAGGTTCTGGAAAGGGCAACAACCGATAATAATGGACATGCTTTGTTTAAAAGTACAGATGGATACTACATCCGTGGTGAAGAAAAAGGAAATTTGGCGATAATGCGGCTGGATCATCCGTCATGGGAGCTTTCCTCATACGACATAGCAGGTATGGATGAAGGTAAGTCAGGAATCGATGTTTTCATGTACACCGACAGGGGAGTGTACAGACCCGGAGACACTGTACATCTTAGTGCAATAATACGATCTGAAAGAAAAATCCCTCCTGAGAATCAGATGGTTTATCTGAAAGTAAAAAATCCCCTTGGACAGGTTGCTTTTGAGGAAAAAAAGAAATGTGGAAACAATGGACATGTTTATTTTTCGATACCTTCTGATATTAAGGCTCCCACCGGAAATTATGTTGCTGAGTTGAAAACAGCAGATAACAGTTTTACAAAAGTACTTAAGATAGAAACGGTAAAACCAAATCGCCTGAAAGTTAATATTGGAATCTCTGATACTATAATGGATTCAAGAGGAAATGTTAGTGGCAATATTGAATCCAAATACCTTTTTGGTACTCCTGCAGCCGGATTGAGGGCTATTGTAAGCGCAGCTTATTCGGCTTTGCCACTTAGCATACCTGTGTTAAGTGACTATAGCTTCAGTCATCCGTTACGTTATTTCACTGAAAGACGAGAGGAGATAAAAGACACAGTACTGGACATAGAAGGTAAACTGCAGATAACCCATCGTATTAGTGACATTCAAAAAATCCCCGAACTGCTAAATGCCCACTATCAGGTAAGAGTCTATGAAAGAGGTGGAGATTTTACTGCTCAGAGCAAGAATGTACTGGTAATACCTTATTCCACTTTTGTGGGAATAAAGAATGTCTTCCTTCATGGTAGTGCTGCTACGGGTAAAGCTTACGAGCTGCCGATTGTGCTCAGCGATGTCAAGGGACAGCTTATTGCTGGTCGCAAACTTAAAGTCCGCTGGTACCTTAATAAACGGTATTGGTGGTATGATTACGACAACCATGACCGAAAGGATTTCAGAACATCCGAAAACACCTATAAGATAGGGGAATTTGATTTAATCAGTGCTGATAAACCGGTTCTTCAGAAAATTGAGGTTGATGACGAAGGTCAACACTTCATTGAAGTGGTTGATGAGCAAAGCGGACATAGCGCTGGTCTGTTTTTCTGGGCTTCTTCATGGGGTGAAGAGGCAATCTCCGAAAAAGCCAGACAACCTCTGTTGCCTATAACAGCCGATAAAAATATCTATTACACTGGTGATAAGGCAGTATTCTCATTTGAAACTCCAAAAGAAGGACTGGCAATATTTACGGTAGAACAGGGATCCCGTATTCTGTATCAGGAGGTCAGAAAAGTGAAACAGGGCAGAACCGGTTTCACCGTTGATCTTACCGGGGAATATGTTCCCAACTGCTATGCATCCGTCAGCCTTATTCAGCCTGCAAACCGAAGCAGTAATGATCTTCCGTTACGCATCTATGGCCTTAAACCTTTTGCAGTAGAAGATCAGGCCACCAGACTGAAACTTTCTTTACAGGCACCCGAAGAGATTAAAGCCAACAGTAAATTTGAGATTAAAGTAACATCTGCAGATTTGCGGGAAGGGACTTTTACGGTTGCAGTTGTTGATGAAGGTTTACTGGATCTGACCGGGTTTAAAACACCTGATGCCTGGGACCATTTTTTTCACAAGAGGCGGTTGTCTGTACTTTCCAGAGATAATTTTGATGAGATTCTGTCGGCTCTGATACCAGGTATGGACAAGAAATTCTCGATAGGTGGAGATATGGCGTTAGAAAGAAGTCTCAGGGCTGGTGAATCAAAGGTACAGCGATTTAAACCGGTTGTACTTTTTAGCGGTCCGGTTTCGATTAAGCCGGGAAAAAGCTCGGTTTTGTCATTTAATATGCCCAATTATGCCGGCTCTGTAAGGATAATGGTAGTGGGAAGCGCACAGAACAGCTATGTATCTATGGAAAAGACCATTCCGGTTCGGCAGGAATTGATGATTCTTACAACTGTTCCCAGAGTTGCCAGACCAGGAGACCTCTTTTCTGTACCGGTTTCCGTTTTTTCTACCAGTAAAAATGTAAAAGATGTAAAAGTAGGAATCAGAGTATCAGAAAATCTCACAATTCAAGGATCTCAGGATACTGCTATAACATTTGAAAATCCTGGAGAGAAGGATGTCCGTTTTCAGATAAATGTTGGAAAGTCAATTGGGAAAGCAACTCTGATTGTCGATGCTGTATCAGGAAAGTATCGAACATCGGATACTACAATACTGCCTGTAACTGCTGCGAACCCCTATTACATCAGGGTTACTGATACATCGGTTTCTTCGGGCAATGATCTGTTGATTACACCCAGGCAAATCGGTATTGAGGGCACAAACAGGGCAAGAATAGCTGTCTCCCGTTTTCCTGACATACAGATAGACAAGAGGCTTAAAGATCTGATACGGTATCCTTTTGGTTGTCTTGAGCAGATGATATCGGGCGTCTTTCCACAATTGTATTTAGGCAAGCTTGTCGATCTCAAAGATTATCAGAATCTGAATGTAACTGATAATGTAAATGCAGCTATTAACCGTCTACAGACATTCTGCGTAGATGGCGGATTTTCGTATTGGCCTCCTTCACAGAATTCTAAGAGTGAAGTATCGGACTGGGGATCCGACTATGCCGGACATTTTCTGATCGAAGCACGCAAGGCCGGGTACCATATCCCGGATGATCTGTATAATCATTGGTTAAATTACGCTAAAAGTAATGCCAAGAAAATCAATAAAAGAAATTTCCGTTACCAGACCTACACACTCTTTCTGCTTTCTCTTGCTGGAGAACCCAATGTTGGTGCAATGAATCTGGTAAGAGAGAATCACCTTAATGATCTGGATCCGCTTTCCAGAAAGTTGCTTGCCGGTGCCTATTTTCTGGCAGGTCAGAAAGATGCTGCAGAGAAAGTGGATAAGTATATGACAACAGAGATCAGCACTTATCGGGAGTCAGCAGGTACTTATGGATCTGCTCTTCGGGATCAGTGCCTTGTTGCCTATATTTCACAAATAATGGGTGATAAGACAAATGCAATGAAACTGATGCGTTCGATAGCACACCAGTTTAAACCTCAGGAGTGGTATTCCACACAGGAGAACGCTTTTGCCCTGATCGCGATATGTGAAATTTATGGTGAAAGAAACCTTATTGGAAGTTCCCGAAGCTTCTCCATGGAATTTCAGAATGGAAAAGTTAAAAATTATGAGCTGCAGGGTTATCAGATATCTATGGACATAAGCGATAACTTTGACAAGCCGATAAAGATAAAAACCGATAAACCCGAACCATTATATGTCAGCTTATTCGAAGAGGGGATTCCTCTTGAAGATATGATAAGTACCGGTCAAAAGGGATTGGAGCTGACCCGTAATTTCTATGATGAAAATGGGAATTCAATTCCATTGAAAAGTATATCGCAAGGGGATCAGTTCTGGGTAAGATACCGGATCAGAAGTACTGCTGGGCAGCCGCTCAAGGAGCTTGCTTTATCCAGTGTTTTTCCATCCGGATGGGAAATAGTTAATACCCGTATGGAACAGGAAGCCCTGCCTCCATGGGCTTCAAATATCAGCGTATCTGATGGAAAATATATGGATATCAGGGATGATCGTGTAAACTGGTTTTTTGACCTGGACAGTATTACTGAGGCGAATTTTATCGTAAAATGTAATGCCACTTTTGCCGGGACTTTCCGTCTTCCACCTGTTACCGTAGAGCCAATGTATTCTCCTGATTATTATGCCAGAATCGAATCGGGAACTGTAACAGTGAAATGATTGTCAGTGGTTTGCATAAAGGCAAAGCATTCAAATGGGCTGCCCTGGCAGGGGCAGTCCTGTTTGTCGTTTATTTATTATGGCCGGTGGGGACTTTGTTTCCGGATGACTATTCACGGGTGGTAACCGATCGGTATGGTAATATACTAAGGGTGACATTAGCCCGTGATGGACAGTTGCGCTTTGCTCAAGAATCGGATAAGCTTCCTGAAAAATATGTAAAGGCTGTAACCATGATGGAAGATCGAAGGTTTTTTCATCATCCGGGAATCGATCCTTTTTCTATTATTAATTCCTTTGTGTGCAATATCCGTACAGGAAAAAGAGTGCGAGGTGCAAGCACCATAACCATGCAGGTCGTGCGGCTGTCTAACCCAAGAAAACGTACATATCTGAATAAAGTCATCGAGTGCATTACAGCAACAAGGTTGACTATCCAAAAGTCAAAAGATGAAATTCTTAAATTGTATGCAACCCATGCTCCAATGGGAGGAAATGTTGCTGGAATCTACTCTGCATCCAGATATTATTTCGGTAAACCACTGGATGAGATTACCTGGGCAGAAGCAGCACTATTCGCAGTTCTTCCAAACAACCCATCAATGATAAACATTAAGAAACAACGCTCTGAATTGAAAATAAAGAGGGATCGTCTGATAAGGACTCTACTGGTTAAAGGGATCATTGACAGCACCACGTATGCACTTTCTGTTGATGAACCACTTCCTCCGGTAAAAAGCAGATTACATTTCGAGGCTCCACATTTTGCAGAATTGGCTCTTCGATCCACAGAAAGAAATTTGATTCAGACAACTCTGGATCTGAAGAAACAAAGAGATGTGGAAAACATTATTAGAAGATATTGTCGCAGCTATAGGGATTATGGTGTAGCCAATATGGCAGCTCTGGTAATTGATAATAATACCAGTGAAGTAGTTGCATACATAGGATCTCAGGATTATGATGACACAATCAGTTCAGGCAGGGTAGATGGAGTGATGGCTTTGCGATCAAGCGGAAGTCTTCTAAAGCCGCTACTGGTTGGCAGGGCACTTGATCGAGGTCCATGGGTAATTCAAAGCAAAGTTCAGGATGTGCCTTCTTATTATGGCACATTTTCTCCGTCAAATGCATCTGGAGAATTTCAGGGCATGGTTACTATAGAGCAGATGCTGATTCAATCTCTCAACGTTCCAGCAGTCCGGCTTCTTTACCATTATGGACAAGCTGATTTCTATCAGGATCTTAAACAAATGGGAGTTTCCACTCTTTTCCGAAGTGCTGATGGGTATGGGTTGTCTATCATTCTTGGTGGAGCGGAGGTTCGGCTATGGGATATGTGCAGGATTTACAGTGCTCTTGGTAATGAGGGGCTTATACGTCCGGTAAGGATGTTTGATGGAATGGAAAAAGAGAATGACTCGTCGCGAGTATGCAGCCCTGGGGCATCATGGCTTATCCTGTCTTCATTAAGTAAACTTGACCGACCTGAAAATGAAAAATATGGGCATTTATTCTCAGACCAGATTCCTGTTGCCTGGAAAACCGGAACCAGCTATGGGCAGAAGGATGCCTGGGCTGTTGGAGTGAACAGGCAATGGACTGTCGGAGTCTGGGTTGGTAATTTCTCAGGTGAAGGAAATCCCTTTTTGGGAGGAGCAGTTTCTGCAGGTCCGGTTATGTTTACAATTTTTCGACAATTAACAGCTATAACAAAACCATTATGGTTTGATTGTCCGGAATATGATCTGAAGAGGACCTCTGTATGTTCTGCCACCGGTTATCTTCCCGGTCCTGCATGTCCGCAAACCACCACAGTGCTAACGCCTTCTCAAGCATGGAAGACACAGCAGTGTCCATGGCATCGCAAGGTGGTGATAGACCGGCAGACTGGTTATGAACTCTGCTCGAGGTGCTGGGATGGAAAAGAGAAAAAAGACACAGTCTTATTGGTCTACCCGGCAGCATCTGCAGAAATATTGCGCAAAAAAGGTTTTGCTGCTGATATTATGCCTTCACATCTCTCATCCTGTACTGCAGTCAGGAAAAAGAAAAGCAATATCAGCATAGAATATCCGACAGATGGAATTACTGTTTTTATTCCCCGCAGTCTTGATGAAAGTTATCAGCAAGTTGTATGTAAAGCATCATCTCAGACAGAAAGCTCTCTGTTGTGGTATCTTGATGGTAAATTTCTGGGTGAAACGCATGATTTTCACAACATGGCAATTCTTTGCAATCCTGGAAAACATATATTGAGTGTATTTGATAATGAGGGAGGAGAGAAAAGGGTTAATTTCAGAGTCGTTGGCAGAAATACTATAGTAAAGAATGGAGATTAAATCCGACAAAGGCTGTAAAAACAGACAATAGGAATCGATGAAATCCTATGTTTCTGTAATTACAGCATTGTGACTTGGGGCCAGTGGTTCGCTTGGGCTCATACCCCGCTACCGGCTGGATCGTACGGTTCAAGTCAGGCATGATCAAATCCAGAAGAAGATTCTTCAGTCTGCAATTGCAGCCTGATTTAAAAACCGATCCCTTTCCCAATAAAGTTCACTATCTCATCGATCGATTCATTGATATCTCCCATATTTTTCTGCTGATACCAGTTTTTTACTTTGGTGAAAACCAGTCCCTGCAGAAAATCATAAATCAGTGCTGAACTCAAACTGGTAGTAATTTCTCCCTTTTTTTTGGCATTATCAAATATTTCTGTCATTAGCTCCTCAAATTTGCTTTCAGTACAGAGGAAATCCCTCTCGATCTCCATCAGTTCATCCTGATTCTGGAGCTGGTCAATAAGGGAAAAAACCTGAAATGAGTTAAGAGTCAGGATAAAGGAGAAATATTCTCCCCACATGGTAAAAGCAGCAGACAGGAAACGGCGTAAATTTTCGCTTATATGCAGTTGTTTGTCCAACTGGTATTGGGGGTCAGTGGTGAGTTTATCGTATACCCTGTTTCTTTCCCTTACTGCAATAGTTAAAAAAATCTCATCTTTGTCTTTATAGTAGCGGTAAAGGGCAGATTTAGAGAAACCTGCCTTTTCCGCGATATCTTCCAGTCTGGTTTCATAATACCCTTTTTGTGAGAGCACCTCCAGGGCCGCATCAAGAATCAGGCTGGTTTTTGTATCCCTGATTAATTGTTTTCTTTTTTCTTTGCAGTCCAATTCTTCCATGATATTTATCCTTTCATACAGCATGCTCAGATTGGTATTCTTCCTTGAGTTTTTGCAGTGATGGTGCTGTCCATAAGTAAAGAATAGGAATCAGGAAGAATGTGAATAAAGTGGATACAGTTACTCCACCAATAGTGGTGATGGCAAAAGATGCCCTGAAATTTCCACCGGCTCCTATGCCCAGGGCCATAGGAACCATGGAGATGATGATTGCCAGGTTAGACATAAGAATGGCTCTGAGCTTGGTTCCGCCTGCCTTTACGATCGCTTCTTTTGCTGAGATTCCGTGTTCCAATCTCTGGGCTCTGGCATAATCGACAAGCAATATGGCATTGTTAACCACCACTCCTATGAGCATGATTATGGACAACAATGAAACCATGGAAATCGTGCTATTGGTAAAGTACATAAACCAGATCACACCGATAAGCCCTAAAGGAATGGTCAGCATGATTACAAAGGCCATGGAGAGTGATTCCAGCAAGGCTACTAAGAGCATTAATGTCAGAGCTACAGCCAGGATAGCTGCCAGACCTAACTGACTGAAAGATTCGTTCTGCAAATCCTGAAGGCCTGCAAATTTGATACTGTATCCTGGTTCCAGTTCAATTTCATTGAATTTTTCTTTTAAAGCTGCAATTTTCTTTCCGATATTACCACTGGTTAGGTTGGCTGAAATCTCAATCATTCTCTGTTTGTCTTTGCGTGTTATAGAAGAGATTCCACCAGTGTATTTCACATCTGCGATGGCCTCAAGTGGCACAGGCCCTCTGGGGGTGAGTACTTCCATAGTTTGCACATCACGTACCGTGCTTCTGGAACGTTTGTCCAGTTGAACCCGGATCGGAAAGTCTTCGCCACTTTCTCTGTAAATAGCTCCATCATTCCCGGTGATATTATATCTGACCAGCCCACCTAACATCTGAATAGTAGTAGCCTGGGAGAGATTGGGAGAAAGGCCATAATGCTCAAGGCGTTCTCTGATTGGAACAATAGAGATCTCCGGTTTATCTCCTTTCCAGGAGCTATTAATATCGGTCAAATCAGGTGTATTGGAAACGATATCAAGTACCTGATTGGAAAGGGCAATCACCTTGTTCATTTCCACACCCTTTACTTCTATCGTCATGTCTGCACCCTCGTTTTCACCGGCTAGACCTCCAACAGAGGACACACTGATTTTAGCATCGGGTATATCTGAAAGCATTGGACGAATTTTATTGATTTTTTCATATACTGACTCGTCACGCTGTGTCTCTGGAGTAAATTGCAACCGGACTTCACCGTATTGAACACCGGTGTTTAATCCGCTTCCACCGATTGAAGAGGAGATTGATATCAGGTCAGGAAGAGTTTTCATCTGCTCCTCCACTGCCAATATCCGCTTTTTAGTGATTTCGATGGGAGTACCGGGAGGAAGCTCGATAGAGATTGATATGATACCTTCATCAATTTTTGGCACAAATTCCGAACCCAGTTTTGGAGTTAAAAACTGCAAAGTTGCCCAGAATACAAGTATTATACTAATCACGACAGAAAATTGAGCGACTTTGTTGGAGAGAAGCCGATTTAACAGTTTTCGATATCTGCTGTCTAAGCCGGAAAGAAGGTGGTCAACAAAATTGAGGCTCCTGGCTGTTGGCTTACCATTGTCTTTCTGCTTTAGCATTCGTGATGCCAGCAGAGGTGTAAGAGTAAAGCTCAGGAAAATGGAGGCAATTGTGACAGACACAATGGTCAAGCCAAGGGCTTTGAAAGCACTTCCAATAATTCCTGATGTCGTGGCAATGGGAATGAAAACTGCAAGGTTGGTCAGTGTTGATGCAAGCACAGCCATAAAGATCTCATTTGTCCCTTCCTCCGCTGCTTTGCGAATGTTCTTTCCATCGTTACGGTGACGGACAATGTTTTCTATAACCACGATCGAGTTGGTAACCAGCAGTCCAATCGAGACGGTCATAGACATAAGAGTAATGGTGTTTAAGGATAATCCCGCCGCACTGATACCAACCATTCCCATAATCAGTGAAAGGGGCATGGTAATTGCGGCTATAAGAGTGGTCCGCCAGTCAAAAAGAAACAGCAGAAGAATCAGTGCTGTAAGGATAATACCAGTTATGATGTTACTGTAGGTGTCAGTAACCGTATCTTTTGTAAAATCTGAGGAGTTTTCAATTACATCGATTGAAAATCCTTGCGGAAGCAGTGGTTTAATCTCCTCCACCTTTGCCATGACCATGTCTGCGGTTTTTACGACGTTTGCATCGGAATTTTTGGTGATTGAGATTTGTACCGATTCTTTACCCTGATAGCGTGCGAATTCACGTAACTCTTTGTAACTATCTTCAACTGTGGCAATGTCTTTGATCCGGACTTTGTAATTTTCTGATACAGTTCCATACTGCTTGAAAACCGGAATCTGTGTTTCACGGATTTCATCAAGAGAGCAGTACTCACCAGAAACCTTTACCGAATATTCCCTGTTTTCACTGGTTACAAATCCACCAGGGATGGTTGTATTTTGCGCCTTGAGAAGTGCTGCAACCTGAAAGATGGTCAGGTTGTGAGCAGCCAGTTTTTCCGGATCCAGATTTACAATAATCTCACGTTCCCTTCCCCCGATCACATCCACTTTTGCAACACCGTTTATCTGGGAAAAACGGTCCTTGATTTCATTATCGACGTAACGTCTCAATTTATCGGGTGTAACCGGAGCGGTCACCGAAAGGATTACAACCGGCAAATCATTTGGATTATGTTTGGAGATAATTGGCTTTTCCAGGTCTTCGGGAAGAGTGTAAAGTATCTGGTCAATTTTATCCTTTACCTCAATGGAGGCGATATCAGGATTGGTTCCGGAAATGAACTCCAATAGCAGGAATGCGCCCGATTCCAGACAGTATGAGGTAACATGTTTCAAGCCGCCGATTGTGCTTACCTGTTCTTCGATGGGTTTAACCACGTTAAGCTCAATCTGATCGGGTCCTGCACCAGGGTAGATTGCCTGAACAGTAATATAGGGAAGCTCCATATCGGGCATTTTATCGACAGGCAATCTTAGAAACACCACCACACCGAACATGGCAACTGCCAAAATGCACATGATCATCATTAGTGGCCGTCTTATGCTTATTCCGGCAATGCTCATAGCGTCTCCTTTACTGATTCACCACATTAACTTTTAAGCCATCCTGAAGCATCGATAGGCCTGAGACAATAATGTCTTCCTCAACCGTGCAACCCTGCACTATTTCATAAAGATATCCGGTATTGATACCCAGGGTAACTTTCTTTTTAACTGCTTTACCGTTGTGTAGAGAGAAAAGATAAGGCTCGTTGTCTTGGGTAAAATTGACCGCTTCAAGTGGAACATACAAAGCATCCGATTTTTCACTGACAATGGTATGAACCTGCTTGAACATGCCAGCTTTCAAAATACGATTCTGATTGGGGAAACGCGCTATTACCTTGAAACTGTGGGCTAAACCGTTTGCACCCAGCGCAACCCGGTCAATATTACCCCAGATGGTATCCCTGTCCATCAGAATAAAAGATTTCTGCCCTTTTTTATAGAAGTTGATAGCCTGCTCGTTTACCTGCATCTGTACTTCAATGATGGAAAGATCTGCAATTTTAACTATAGGGGTTTTTTCACTGATCTTGGCTCCTTCACTCTGATAAATTTCTATTACTGTTCCCTCAAAGGGAGCCAAAACATTTACTCCTACTCTGGCCTGTCCCAGTTTTCTTTTGGCATCCTCATACTGTACACGTGCACCTTCCACCTGTTCATTGGAGATAGCTCCCTGTGAATGAAGCTTCTTTGCACGCTCGTAAGCTTTCTCTGCATACTCAAAGGCACTCTGAGCAACATCTATCGGCGAACCGCCATCGATTTCCATTACTGCTACAACCTGGTCTTTTTTGACGATATTGCCCACTGTAACCTTGATCTCTTTTAATGTACCACCCAAACCATTAGCCAGCGTTGCTTCTGCTACTCCCTGAAGAGTACCATTGCTTCGTTCAATCCTCCTGATTACCCCATGCCCAATTCTGGTGGTTGCAACCGGTATTCCCTTTTCAGATTGAATCTGCTGCATGGTTTTGGCTGCACTCTCCTTCTCTTTCTGGTTAGTGTTGCATCCTGCAAGCAGGAATGCTGTAGAAAAAATCAGTGTTAATACGATAACTTTCATTTATTTATCCTCCTGCTCTGCTAATAATAAGGAATTATCTCCGATTAACATTTTTATTCCGGTGATTGCAGCATTGAGCTTATGTACAGCATTATGATATGCAAGTTTTGACATGCTTAACTGTTGTCTGCTATTGGTGAGGTCAACCTGAGTGATCTGTCCGATTTCATAGGAAAGTGATGCAATCTGTGCTCCCTGAGTAGTCAACGCAATCAGATGAAGCGCTTCAGAACACTCTTCTTTTGCAACAGCTAGTTCCTCGAAACAACTGGCCAGCGCCAGATGCAACTGATTAAGAGTCTTTTTTCTGGTCTCCTCCAATTTCTGTTCTTCGTAACCGGACTGTTTGACTTTTTGCAGTTTCTGTCCTCCCGAATAAATCGGAATCGAAGCTCCAACAAATATCTTCTGGTCATCACCCCAGGAAAACTCATCTCTATTATCGAACATGCTTATCTTTGATATCGATGCACCAGCATAAACCGTGGGCAAAAAGTCAGCCTTGACTATCTTTGTCTGCCACTTCTGCATCTCTATCCCCTTGTCTATTTGTTGAATAGAGATGTTTTCTTCCGACAAGCGCTTAAAAGCCTCCTCCTCTGTCATATCGAAATCTATGACATACAGTGAATCTGTTAAAACGATTTCATCAGGATCTGCATCCATTGATGCAATTGTAAGCAGATTCTTAACTGCCAGATGTCGGTTTTTTTCTGCATCTCTGAGCGCTAATTTGGCCTGTTGAAGAGAAAACCTGGAGTTGAGTGTGTCTAAAACATTACCCTTGCCACTTTCCAGACGTGCCCTGGTGAGCCGGTGAGTCTCTTCTGCAAGAGAAACTGCCTGCAGACGTACTTCCCTGTTCTGATCCGCCAGCAATGCACTGTTATAGGCATTGGTAATCTCTTTTGCCAGGGTGATTTTAGCGTTTTTGTACTTCAGATCTAATAATCCATAATAAACCTGGGCGATTTTAAGTCCTTTAGAGATCTTCCCCTGCGCAAAAATCGGCTGAGTGAGAGTAAGCCCAAGGGCAACCGTGTTTTTCCCAGGGGTAAAATCAAAATCAGAAAGTGAGGAGATTATTTGGTCAAACGCCCCCGCAATAGTGGCATCATTAATAAAACCATCTACAGACTGGTCCAGAAGACCCGAAATTCCGCCACCACTTCCCCCACCAATATCAAAAGAATAGGGAATAAACTGCCTGGGGGCCAGTTGGTAATTAACCGAAGCTTCAATGGTTGGGAAACCCTTGCCCCGATACTCCTTTTCTACGCTTTGAGCTGAGGCAAGCTCTTTTTTTATCATACTAAGTTCCTCAGAATGACTGAAAGCGTATTGAAGTATCTCTTTCTTGGATAACTGCTCAGCACTGAGTGTAAGCGGTATAATCAGCAAAAGAAAGGGAATGCTGCTTTTCTTCATAGATTTCCTCTTTGAATTGGTTTTCTGGTTAAAGACATCTAAATAATACAAAAAAAAAGAGTACAAAACAACACTTTTGTGACTTAAGAGTCACAATTAAGAATGATTGATCTTAATAATACATTGAGAGTAAGTATTGTGAACCGAAATAGAGTGGCATTGGCATCAATGAGAACAGAAGTTTCTGGCTAAAACTAAATGCTACCGGGAAAATGATAGAAGCACATATACTTTTGCTCAAAAAAGAACTATAATCAATAATTCTTGCTTACTTCAGGGTGAAAAAGAAGGTGGCTCCTTTGCCCACTTCTCCTTCAGCCCACACTTTGCCTCCATGGCGCAATATCACCTTCTGCACAATAGATAATCCCACACCGGTCCCCTCGAACTGCTTTTGAGCATGGATTCGCTGAAACGGCTCGAATATCTTTCGGGCATATCTGGAATCGAATCCTACGCCGTTATCACTAATAAAGTAGACAGGATTGCCATCTTTGATGGTAGTACCAAACTCAATGCGGGTTAATTTTTTTGTAGAGGTAAATTTCCATGCGTTTAGCAGAAGATTCTCCAGGGCAAGATGAATCAATCTGGGATCAGCATTGGCATACAGGTTATCTTCAATAACAAACTCTGTTTGTCGCTGAGGCTCGGTAGTTTTCAACTCTGTAAGAAAATCCCGAACTATGTCACTGAGGTCGACTTTTACCTTTCTGATTTCCTGTCTGCCTACACGGGACAGACTGAGGATATCATTTATCAGTTGCTTCATTGTTTTAATGCTTTTATCGATTCGCCAAAGATAGTCTTTTCCTGGTTCGTCAAGCCTTTCAGAATAATCTTCAATGAGAATGTCTACAAGACCACCGATAACACTAAGTGGATTTCGAAGGTCATGTGAGACAGAGTAGGAGAAAGATTCGAGATCCCGGTTAACTGAGGCAAGCTCTTCGGCATACCGTTTCATTGCTTCACTGGCCTTACGTTGCTCAGTTATATCGCTCCAACCGATAACCCCTCCCACAATATTACCTTCCTCATCCCGTATAGGACCGGCATTACAAAGTATGGGTATAGGTATTCCTTCTTTGTTAATAAGAAACCATTCTTCATTGCTGACTATTTCGCCTTTGATTGTAGCTCTGGTAAGGGGGATTTCATCCGGTTTACCTGGAGTACCATCAGCATGACAGAAACCAAGTTTTGAGGGATGTTCAGAAACTGAAATTCCTGTAATTTCTTTGCTTGATCTGTCCAGTAATTTCTGACCATATTCGCTGACTATCCGTATTTTTACATCCGGTGCATCTGCAACGACAATTCCTAAAGGGATATTTTTCATAAGAGCCGAAAGAATATTTCTTCCCTCCTCTGCCTGTGCTAACACTTTTTGCAACTTCTTTTCTGCTTTAAGCCGCTCGGTTATGTCAAGAATAGCAACCAGTGCGCCGATTATTCTGTCTTCAGCATTGCGCAATGGAGTCGCGTTATTTAAATAATACCGAAATTCCCCGGTGCCAAATTTCTTGTTCATAACAAGCTCATTTCTGACCTCTTCACCATTATTCAGAGCTCTGACTAATGCCCATTCTTCTGCTTCAATCTGTTTTCCGGTGTCTGGCCACCAGCCAACCAATTTGCTATACTGCTGCCATTCTTGTTCATCCTGAGGCAAGTCCAGGATTTTCCTGGTTGTCTCATTAATCCGGGTTATTTTGCCATTTGCATCTGCCATAACGATACCGACCGGAAGAGTATCGATAACACTGTTTAGCAATCTTTCACTTTGCCGCAATGCTTCATCGGCCATTTTGCTTTTTGTAATATCCACCATACTCATCAGAATATGTGTAATTTCTCCATGTGAATTAATGATTGGCACTGTAGTGAAACTTATCCATCGACAGACACCGGTTTTAATTCTGGTCAGTTTGATCTCCAAATCCTTTACATAATCTTTGTTTACTGCACGCTGTGCTGGCCAGTTTTCCAAAGGTATCTTATTATTATTTGTATCCCTTAGATCGAAATCGTTGGCATAATCGGATGAATGTCTAAACATTTCAGATTCACTTGAGTATCCATACCAGTTAAGCACCACTTTATTAAACGTGGAGAGTGTACCTTTATTATCCATAAGGATGACACCGACATGTAAATTGTCGAGAATAATTTTCAGGCGTTCCCTTTCAAAACTTAATTTCTCCTCAGCTTTTCGCGATCTGGTAATATCACTGGCATAGATATTGACATATCCTTGTTCTGTGACTGGGACAATGTTCAATGAAAGAATCCTGCCCTCGCATCGGGTATCCAGTGCCTTAAAAGTACCGGTGATAAAAGCTTCACTGACTGCTTGTTGCCATCTGTCCGGGATACGTGAATTGATATGGCACTGCATGTTGGCCAGAACCTTCTTACTGGCTTTATTAGCGTATAAAATGAGGCCATCCGGGGTCACTCGAAGAACCGGATTGGGATCTTCTTCCGGTAATTTTGCCAGATATGCGACTGTTTCATTCATTTGCCGGTTTTCGGTGATATCCCGCCACGAACCAACTACCCCCAGAATTTCACCTTTATTGCTAAGAACAGGGGCTGCTGATAAGGAAAGAAATTTCTCGGTACCGTTTTGCCTGGACATAATCTCCAGGTCGGTAAAGGTTTCTCCGGTTGTCAACACCGTAGAGAGCGGAAGTTCCTTTGGTGATTCAATTTTTTTTCTATTTGGCCAGTAAAGGTTAAGTAATTCCAGACGACGCTTTGCATCGGTGTTTAGAAGCCACTCAGAAGGAATGCCGAATATTTCTCCCATGTATCTGCTGATTTGCCGTGTCATATTGTTGGAATCGGTAATGATTATTCCTTCAGGAATGAAATTAAGTAAAGCTTTTAAAATCGAGGCATTTTCTTCTGCTTCCCTGCATTTACGTTTCAGATTAGTGATATCATTACCATCAATGAGAACCTCTGTCACAATATCTTCCTTGTCTATTACCGCACTGGCACTCCAGGAAAACCAGATACGTCTTCCATCTTTACATATTCCTTCACTTTCATTCTCATAATACTTTCCTGGTTCGGTAAAAATCTTTTCACATATATTTGAGTTATCCTGTCCGGCAGAATCCACACATGGAATAATTGTACCCACAAAGGGCATCCCAATGGCTTCTTCGCGGCTGTAACCGAATACTTTCTCGCTGAAGTGATTAAAAAAAGTGATTCGCCCTCTCCGGTCAAAGCTAATGATAATGCTGTTAAGTTCTTCCACAAACTTCTGATATTTCAGTTCAGATTGAAGAAGTTTTTCTCTGGTTGCGATCCTTTCGGTAATATCATCTATTGCCAGAACAATCAATGATTCCTCATCCTTCTCTGCAAGGAGATAGCTTGCATTCATGAGCATGCTTTTTTCGCCGATACTCTCAAAAACATGATGAAATTTATAATTGGAAACAGCTTTACGGGTGTGGATAACTGACTCAAGTAACTCTCGAAGAGCAGGAATATCCCATTGACAATTGTTCAACTGATAAATCAGGCAACCTTCGGTCTGTTCTGCACTCAGCTTAAACTGCCGGTAAAATGAGCTACTGGCAGAAACCGCTCTGAGATCTCTATCCAGTACGATCAGTGCTTCGTGTACCGTACCGGTGATGCTTCGGGCTATAAAACGAGCTTCTTCAGCGCTGATACTCATTGGTATTTTCTGTTTGTTTTAATTACCTGATTTGACCCGGAAAAGATCTTTTGAATGGCCAATCCATTTGCTTGTTCTTTTTCAGAAATCATTTCTAAAAAATGCCACCTGAGTTTTTTATGCCTAATTCGTACGATTCAGGTTATATACAGGAATGGAAGTTTCTGATAGTGTAGAATCAAAGGTTATTCCAATCGGGTCTCTAATCCCGGAGATTACATTTTGAAACGCAAACTCTTTATCTCTGGGCAGGACAAACCATTCCGGAACACCAAAGTCTCTAAAGAAGAAGCTATTGTAACAATAAACCTGCTTCTAATACGAAGTCTTTATTCCAGATGATTAAGCAGTTAAAATAACCATTCTTTGAGCGCTCAAGAGTGGTTCAGGGGTAAAAACAATAACCAGCACGAAAGGAGGGCATATACCTTTTAGAAAAAAATATGAGCCTTACTCGAGTGTTAATTGTATAATTAAGTAGGTGTGATGATTTTTTAAAAAAGGGCAGAAATTAAGACAAGTTTTCGCAGAGAAGTTCTTAATTATCTGATCCAGGAAAGGAGGTGGCTATTAGTAGTTCGATACTGAAAGAAACCTCCGGAGAGATTTGTTAAAAATCGTTAAACACTGATATTCCGGAGAATACCTGATAACTTTAACGGCTTCGATTCATTATGGATCGAAGCCCTTTTTTTTGTTACTTCCTCTATTGGCCCCTAAGAAAACCTGTGGTTTGGTCGATTAATTGCAGTTAGGAGTACATGCAATTAAAGCCTTTAATTAAACCCTGCAAGTCTTTATCTCTGTGATGATTATCCCTTTTGCTCCTATCTCTGAGAGCTGGTCCATAACCTGATTCATCTCTTTTCTTTTGATCATGGCTTTGACTGCCACCCAGTTCTCATTACTGAGCGGGGCAATAGTGGGAGACTCGATTCCGGGAGTGATACTGCAGGCACGGGTAAGCTTCTCTTTTGGAATATCATATTCCACCATTACAAATTTCCGGGCTACAATTATTCCCTTAAGGCGTTTAACAAAGAGAGCTGCATCGGGCAAAGTGATCGTTTCTGCTGAACGAGAAATTAATATTGCTTCGGATTTCATAAGCGGCTCACCGATTTTTACCAGACCAGCTTCGGTTAAAGTACGCCCGGATTGTACCACATCTGCGATAACATCTGCAACGCCTAACCTGATGGAGATCTCTACAGCGCCATCCAGTTTTATTATGGAAGCATTCAGTCCTCTTTTTTGAAGATCGTTCTGCACTATACGTGGGTAGGAGGTGGCGATCCGCTTTCCCTCCAGCTTGTCAGCACTAAAATCACATCCGGCGGGAACAGCATAATAAAAAGAGGAATGACCGAAATTTAGTGGCATGACTTCATGAACAGTTGTGCCGCTATCAAAAGTAAGATCCCGTCCTGTTATTCCCAGGTCAAGAAATCCGCTGCCAACGTAAACAGCGATATCTCTGGGACGTAAAAAGTAAAATTCTATCTGGTTTGCAAAATCGATTATAGCCAACTCGCTGGAATGCTTTTTACAGGAGTAGCCAGATTCACTGACCAGACGAATTGCATCTTCACTGAGAGTGCCTTTATTGGGAATAGCTATTTTTAACATTGAAATTCCTTTACTGATTTTTACAAGTACTTATGAATGTCTTCCAGAGTAAGATCGCAACTGATCATCATTACCTGTATATGGTATAAAAGCTGAGAGATCTCTTCAGCGGTCTTCTCTTTTCCTTCGTATTCAGCAGCCATCCAGACCTCACCTGCTTCTTCAATGATTTTTTTGCCGATAAAGTGCTTACCTTTTGCAAGTTCTTTTACAGTGCCGGACTGGGGATCATTCTGTTCCACTTTTTTCTTTAATTCTTCAAATAATTCTTCAAATCTTTTCATTTTTTCTCCAGACTCACTTTTCCGCTTTAAATTAATTCTCTGGCCAGGTAAAGTAAATGGTTAAAAATAATAGTAACTGCTCAGGCATCTGTGGGCAAAAATAACGATTATAATATCAAATCTGATAAAAAATAGGAATTAATATAAAAACAATATCTAATCAGAATAAAGTATCTAAACTAAAACCGGAAATGTTAAAAACTGCCTTTCCAGCATAGTTATTACTAATAAAGGTTCAGCCATG
>JAAYPC010000086.1 GCA_012519985.1 Fibrobacter sp. | reverse complement strand
GTTATGGGGACGGACTGATCTTATTTAGTTAGTAAGCCACCTAAATATCGCCAAGGGATTGATAGGCGCAGAAATCCAAGAATCAGTTAATCGAAGTATCTAAAACAAAAAATGAGGAAAAGAGAATTGAAAAAATTAAGGAAAATTGAGAAATTAAGAATCGCGAAAAAAATAGTTCGTCCCGTTTTTCTTCTCATGAATAGTCCGTCTCCTAAAGATATTGAAAGTTATGTTGCGTCCTTACTATAATTGAGTAGAATCTGAATCACAAAGAGTTGGTTACCGTGAAGCGAAATATATCCAAGAAAATGAATCGTGAAGAAGTAATTGCCTCAATGGCTAGTAAGCTGGCAGAGGGATCGGTAGTAAACGCAAAAAAAAAATTCCACCACAAAATTCTTCTAATTAATCTTGCCGTTATCTTGTTGTCTGGAACAATGGTGCTAATCGTTACAATTTCAATATCCAAAAAACCTTTGCACCAGAATCATAATGACTCTTTTCTGCAGGTTACCCATGTAATGCAGAGCCCTTTACAGAAATTAAAAAAAGCATTTCAGGATGAGGTGATTGGGGCAGATGAATATGCCTTATACATGGCTTATCTTTTAGTCAAATATGATTCTATCCCAGAAAATTTCAAGACACCCAGCCCTAAGATAATGAGTAAGGAAGTTTATGCTGAACTTGACAGAATATGGGGAAGTATCAGTTTGCGGATGCGCCAAAAGATTACTTTTGAGCTTCTTCCGCAATTCCGGTCGAAAATACAGTAATAATAAAAGGAATTAATGGCTTTATATGGGAACAGAACCTTACAATTTTCTTAATGGATGCCTTAATCTGCTCTTACTTGAGGATGATCCTGGTTATCAGGATCTGATATTGGAGTTTCTGGAACCGGTAAAAATATTTGTATTCCGAAAAGCCTCAACTACCAGTAGTGCAATGCAATTTATAAATAACAATCAGAAATTTCATCTTTGCATTCTTGATCTTGGAATTTCCGATTATGCTGGTGATGAGTTTTTTATTCTGCGTAATTATGCGGATTGTATCCCCTGTATTGTCTTAACAGGGTCGCAATCACCCGGCAAGGGAGCGGCTTGCATTCAGTTAGGTGCAAAAATGGTAATGGAAAAAGGGAGTAGATTTAAGTTTGACATTTTCTACTCTTCTATCTGTGAGCATACTATTCGGGGAATTCTAAGCCAAAAAGCAGCAAAGAAAGCTTCGGATACCTTGAATGCTTCTATTGATATTCTACTTCAACGTAACCCATCCACAGTGACCCAATGGGCAGAGTATCTGTTGATAACAGACAGGCAGATGCGAAATTTATGGTACAATGAAACCGGTTTTGGAGCTAAACATATCCTGGAATTGCACATGCTGTTGTCAAATGCATTCAGATATTATCAATACATTCTTTTTGGGAAAAAGGATGTTCGGGTGACCACAAGCTGGCAGGATGACAGCAGGTCACATCTGTTTTTTAACAACCACCGTGAAGAGATAGAAAAAATATTAATGAACTAGCCTTTCGTGTATTGTACATGCAAGGACAGATTATTTAAGGCAGAACCGCTGCATAATAACAAGTTAAGATGTAAGGTAATAGTCCGTCCCGAAGAACGGAAGAATGCCAATCGGATCTTGGTATTAAACAGAAAAAACAGAGCCAGTTCAGGAATCAGAAAACAAGGAAATCAGGAAAATAAAAAAATGGTCCGTCCCTAATTTGCCTGAAAACTTGAGCCATTGTATATTTCAATTCCTTAAAAATAAAAAAATAGTCCGTTCTTAAAGAAAACAAAAAAATAGTCCGTTCCTAACATGAACCCTCCTATCCCTCATGGCGGAAATATCCGACTCCTGGCCTCTAAAGCCGGCTGTTCTGAAGAAGACCTGATTGACTTCAGTGCAAGTATAAACCCATCAGGACCACCTCTGGGCCTTCGGGTTGCTATCAACCGCACCATAAATAAAGTAGTACACTACCCCGACAGAGAGTGCAAAGAGTTAACCAGTGCGATAACATCGTTTTATGGATGCAATAGTGAAAATATTATTGTTGGCAATGGATCGACCGAGCTTCTGTATGCACTTCCCCGAGTCCTTTCCTGTTGTCGTGCCATTATCCCGGTTCCTTCTTACTGTGATTATGCTGCAGCTTTCGCTATGGAACGAGTTCCGGTTGAGCCAGTGTACTTAACTGCCGAAAATGAGTTTCTCTTTGACATCGAAAGGTCAATTAAAGATTTGACCGGTGGTGAAGCAGTCATTTTCGGACAACCTAATAATCCTACCTGCCGTCTGGTTGACCGTGATGCAATTGTCAGAGCAGCAAAAAAAGCACCTTCAACTTATTTCGTGGTGGATGAGTCATTTGCCGATTTTGTGAATGGTTATGCCAGCCTGATTTCAGAGGAGCTCCCTAATGTTATTGTTCTTAAATCTTTGACCAAGTTTTACGCTATCCCAGGAATCCGCCTGGGCTTTGTTCATGCCGCTGAGCCGGTTATAAGTGCATTACGGGACATTCTGCCTGCATGGTCGGTCAATGTGTTCGCTCAGGCCGCAGGTATCGAATGCCTTAGTGATAATCAATATGCAGCAAGAGTCCGCAAGATGATTTGTCGTGATCGCAAACGTCAGTATCGACGGTTGAGCGCTATTGGCGGTTTGAAGGTATTCGACTCGTGTGCAAATTTCTTTCTTCTGCGAATCAACAGAGAAGGAATGGATGCGCATGCAATTGGCAATGAGTTATTGAAGTATCATATAGCTATTCGTGTTTGTGACTCTTTTGAAGGCCTTGATAAAACATACGCGCGGATCGCTGTCCGTAACGATGCAGATAATCGTCTTCTTGCTTTCCATCTTGATAAAATATTAAACAACAGACCGGTTCGGCTGACACGTAAGAAAACTGGAGCTGCCCTGATGTTTCAGGGTACCAGTTCTAACGCTGGAAAAAGTGTTCTTACTGCTGCTATGTGCCGGGTCATGGTGCAGGATGGAATCAGAGTAGCACCGTTTAAAGCACAAAATATTTCACTCAATTCCTATGTGACTGATGATGGTGGTGAGATGGGGAGAGCTCAGGCTCTACAAGCTCAGGCATGCAGGATTGCTCCGGATACGCGCATGAATCCAATCCTGCTTAAGCCGGACAGTAAAACCGGTTCTCAGGTAATAGTAAACGGGAGGCCGATTGGATCCATGCCGGTTACTCAGTATGTGAAATACAAGTCCAGTGCTTTTGATATTGTCAAACAAAGCTATGATTCTCTGGCCAGACAGTTCGATGCAATTGTACTCGAGGGCGCCGGCAGTCCTGCGGAGGTTAATTTAAAAAATCATGACATCGTGAACATGAAAATGGCATCTTATGCAGAATCGCCAGTGGTGCTGGTCGGTGATATCGATAGAGGAGGCGTGTTTGCTTCATTTATCGGTACAATGGAAACATTTGAGTCCTGGGAACAGGAACTTGTGGCTGGTTTTATTGTCAATCGGTTTCGCGGAGATGTTTCACAGCTTAATAGTGCTTTTGATTACACAAAACGACATACCGGAAAACCGGTTCTGGGAGTATTGCCATACATTGTGAATTTGGGACTTCCAGAAGAGGACTCAGTAGCATTTAAATGTGAAGAATCTCAATTTGGTAACAGAAATGAACAGTGTGAGGTAACCATAGGTATAATAGATCTGCCTCACATCAGTAATTTTACTGATTTTGATCCGTTAAGGCTTGAACCCGATGTCGAATTACGCATTATACGTGAATGTAATCAACTTAACAAACTGGATGCAGTGATCATTCCAGGAAGTAAGAATGTGCCTGCAGATATGGCATTTCTTCGTAATAACCAAATTGCCGGAAGGTTGATAGAGCTTGTTAGACACAGCGCTACAGCAGAAATTGTGGGTATTTGTGGCGGATTTCAAATGTTGGGAAATTTGATATCCGATCCTCACGGAATAGAATCAGGTGATGGTGATTGTAAGGGACTTGGATTACTGGACATTTGTACGATACTGGGGCCTGACAAGATTCTGCAGCGGACTGAGGCTATACATACACTATCGGGGCATGTGGTAAATGGTTATGAGATCCATCATGGACGGACCACAATGAATGCAGGGGAAGTGCTTTTTACCAGTAAAAAGAACGATCCGGTAGGGATAGGTACAAGTGACCATAGAATATGGGGAACATATCTGCATGGAGTGTTTGATTGCGATACATTCCGTCGATGGTTTGTCGACCGGTTGCGCAGTAAAAAGGGACTTTTGCCGCTTGGTAAAGTGGTGAGCTGTTATGATATAGAGCCTGCTCTTGATCGATTGGCAGATATCTTCAGAGAAGCTATTGATGTAAAGAACCTGTACAGATTAATGGGACTCTGATGCGTGTTGAATATCAGGTTATAATTGCGTTTGTTCTTGATTCGGTTCTGGGTGATCCACGCTGGTTTCCACATCCGGTAAGGTATATTGGTCGTGTGGCTCTGGTTCTGGAGAAATCGACACGTAAGATAATTGGGAATGCCCGTTTTGCAGGTATTATGACTGCAATTATCATAATTGCAGGATCTGCCGGTCTGACTTCTTTCCTTATATTTGCAGCAGGACAGATTCATCCTTTGGCATCTGATATTCTGGGCATTCTAATTATTTACACTACAATTGCAGCCAGAGATCTGAATGAACATGCAAAGAGAGTATTTCGTGCACTTCAATCGGGTGAGCTTTCCGAGGCTCGAAAAGCATTAAGTATGATGGTTGGGCGGGATACCGAAATGCTTGATGAGCCGGAGCTGGTTCGTGGGGCGGTTGAATCGGTTGCTGAGAACCTGGTTGATGGAGTGACTGCACCACTTTTGTTTGCAATTCTTGGCGGACCTGCAGGTGCAATAGCATACAAGGCGATAAATACGCTGGATTCCACATTTGGATACCGTACACCGCGTTATCTTATGTTTGGCTGGGCTTCGGCACGCATCGATGATCTGGCCAACTGGTTTCCTGCACGCTTGACTACTCCATGTATTGTAATGGCATCGGCTATTATGGGTAAAGATGCTGCAGGAGCAGCAAGGATTGCCCGAAGAGACGGATCAAAACATGACAGTCCCAACTCCGGCATTTCAGAAGCAGCATTTGCAGGAGCGCTTGGTATTCGGCTTGGCGGCCTTAATTATTACGGTGGAAATGCGCATCAGGGACAATTTATCGGTGATAATCGCATCCCTCTTAAAGCTTGTCATATAAATGAGGCCAACAAATTAATGTACCTTTCAACCATTCTGTTTGCACTTACTGGCATCTGTGTTCGAATAGTTATATCTCTAATTTGACCTCTGGGAATTATTCTTTGTTTGTAACTACTCAGCAATTTCTGGATTTAAGAATTGTCATTTGGAATTTCCTTCCATTTAGATAGCTGAGCAGTTACCTTTGTTGTTTTATCCTAAATTGTCCATTAGGCAGTGATATTATCACTTGACGGAAAACCTGGTAACGTGGCTATAAGCCTGAGAGATAGCATATTACCTCAACCTTGTAAATGCAAAGGGGGACTTAAGATAGCCTCTGAATCCTCGTCTCCTAAATCCCTGAAGGGGGACTTAAGGATTGCATAATGTTACCTGGTGGCAGTTTGTGGATTCTTATTTCCCCCTTTGGGGGTTAGCGGGCTCCCATTCGGTGGATTGTTGTGCAAATAATGTAACATGTTACCTCGGGCTTTGTATGCCGTGCAGACCCTGGTGCAACATGTTACATCAGACTATGTATACCGTGCAGACCCTGATTCAACATGTTACATCAGACTACGTATGCCGTGCAGACCCTGATTCAACATGTTACATCAGACTTTGTATGCCGTGCAGACCTTGGTGCAACATGTTACATCAGACTTTGTATGCCGTGCAGACCCTGGTGCAACATGTTACATCAGACTGTGTATGCCGTGCAGACTCTGAAGCTACATGTTACCTCAACCTGGAAACTGGATTACATACATAAGGTTACGTGTTTCCAGATTGGGCGAAGAGGCAGGAGTACCTACCTGAATGGAAAATTTAGGTTTATTTCTGATCCCTGCTTACACCAGCAGAACTGAATGTCGCCATCTGATGATAGCAGTTCATTGCCTGAGAGATGATTTGCATGGCAAGAACCGATCCGGTACCTTCACCCAAACGCATATCGAGGCAAAGTATCGGATGTATGCCAAACATGCTCAGGAATCCCTTATGAAATGATTCTGCGGATGAATGTGCGAAAAACAGATAGTCTTTTACATCAGGGGCTATTTTTAAAGCTACCAAAGCTGCTGATGATGCAATGAATCCATCAACTACCACCGGGACTCTTTTCATTGCAGAACCCAGACAGAATCCGGTCATTGCTGCAATTTCAAAACCACCGACTCGCTGAATAGCATCAAATGGCGTTTTGTCCCATGTTGCGCGATGAAACTGAACCGATTCACGGATAACTTTCTTTTTGTTTTCCAGAAGTTCACCGGTAGCTCCGGTACCAGCTCCAACAGTCAGTTCAGGATCGATATCCAGAAGAAGTGCATAGAGTGCCGAGGCGGGTGATGAATTGCCAATACCCATTTCTCCGATACCAGCCAGGTCATGATTGGATTTCATGGCAAGTTCGATTCCTTTGTTAATTGCTTCAGAGCACTGACCGGAGGTCATTGCGTTATTATTTCTAAAACTATTTGTGCCTCGGGCGATCTTGGACTGAATTAACAGGGGATGTGCATCGAAATCTGCATCAACGCCCATGTCAACTACCTGATAATGAATGCCGGCATTTTTACACATAACACTTACCGCTGCGCCACCGGTGCACATATTTAGAACCATTTGATAAGTGACATCCCTGGGGAATGGTGCTACACCTTCGCTGGTTATTCCATGGTCTGCAGCAAAAGTGAACAGGCTCATTTTACTTATGTTAGCTGTAGCATCTGCTCGGCACAAACAATACTGCATGACAAACTCTTCCAGTCTTCCAAGGCTTCCCTGAGGTTTGGTCAGATCGTCTAGTCTTGACTGAATTTCATTGGCCAGAGCTGCATCTGCAGTTGGTTTTATTTTGTTCAGAATTGATTTAAGATCCATCGTCTCCATCTCCTTCTGTTTGCGATTACAAGGTATTTTGATTGCTGAAAACTGAAAAACAAAAAGGGTCCCGGTAAATCCCAGTTATAAGGAATCTACCGAAACCCTTTACCATCAGATTTCTGTTAGTTACTCAAGGACGTCTTCTGACTTGCGGGATCAGGCTCGACCTTTAACCTTCCCTGGGGAGTTTGCTGAAAAATTTCTCCCGAAGTGGCTGAATATTCATAAAAGGTCGATACCCGCTTACAGCGGCGGGACCGTCACGGATTTACACCGTATTCCGTTTCCCTGAGAACAGATAAAAATATAATAGCCATCGAACATGAAGATCAACTGAGATGAAAAATACAGATTCGATCGAATTATCATTTAAGTCACAGACTCTCTCTCATAACCGGAATCTACCGTTTAAAACCGGAATATTCATTTCCGTTTTTTTATCCTTTCTTAAACATATAATCAAAGATAGGGGCTAAACCAAAGGAGTGTCAGTATGAATAAGCAGAATGGAAGCTCGCTTATTGAAGTCACAATTGCCATGATCATTTTGGCTTTGCTGGTTACAGGACTGAATGCCTGCGTAGTTAATCTGATTAATTCCAATGTCTCTGCAAAAGAGCTGTCTGCAGCTACTTCCTGTGGTTATCAATTGTTAGAGGAACTTCGAAGATCCGAATATTCTTCTATCTATAGTAATTCTGACACAGTGAGATCCAGATTTCTCCGCAGTTGGACTGTCTCCAGCGATAGTGTACAGAAAAAGATCGATCTAATGGTTATCTGGCCCGTTTCAACCGGAAAGCACTCGATAAAACTCTCCACCATAATCGCAAAGCCATAGTATGAAACATATTACTACTCGATCAGGGATGACTCTACTGGAATTGGTGGTAGCAATGAGCTTAAGTGCAGTGGTAATCTCGGCTGCCTATAAAGCACATAACAGTTTTTCAAAGGCAGCATCCAGAGAAAATGATAAAGCAATGCTTCAAAGAGATTTAATGACTGTCTGCGATATGATAGAGAAAGATATCCGTATGGCAGGTCTGGGACTTCCGGGCAATGGTGTCGAGTTGCAGCTTTCGGATACTGTCAGTGATGAATTAACATTATTTGTGAATAAAAATCAGCTCAGGACCACTCTATACTCCAATGCCTTATATACAGATACGAAAATTCTTGTTAACAGATCTGGAACCGCTTCCTGGGGCAGATGGATTTGCCTGGAAGCTGGCAGTACAATCTTTAAAGAGATCGCAAGAGTAGGATTAAGTTTATCTGGTAATCCGGATACCATCCATTTAACTGCTCCGTTAAATGCTGGGCCTTATCCACAAAATTCCGCTGTCTATTCTGCAGACAGAATCTCCTATTTCATTAAAAACAATACAGAAAGAGTCCTATGCAGACGGTTTAACGGCAGGGAAATAGAAATTTCTACGGTTATCGACTCTTTCGCGATTGTCCCTAAAAATAAGAACGGTGTATCCCTGAGCTCTGGTGCAGAAGCAAATGTCCTCGGTGTTGTACTCGGCGGGTACATTGGACAGGAGAACAATCTGGTCTTTCTGGCTGAAAGTACAGAAGTAAACATAAGGAATGTCAATTAAAGGTGCACGTGTGAATAATGAATAACAATGGAAATGCGGTAATTTCTGTACTGGTAATTGGAGTGATACTTAATCTCATAATAGCCAGTTTTATGATTTCTTCCAGAGACACTACCAGCAAGAGCCAGACCCGAAGGTATAAATCGAATCTGGTTAACATCGCTGAAGCTGGCAAAGAGCATCTTTATGGGCAGATTCAAGGTGGGGCATTCAAACCTGTAAAAAATAACAGGGCTGTTTACTGCACCGATAAACCATTTGAAAATGGTAGTTTTTCGGTTTCATGCAGCACTAATTCATCTGCTGATACTGTATGGGTAAATAGTGCAGCAGTATTTCAGGGAAGGATGACAATGGTGCAATCTGTGGCAAAGCTTTCACCACAGCTTTCTTTACCATTTCCTCCGGTAAGAGGAGCATTGACTGCCAGAAGTCGTATCACTGTGAAAGGAAACATTCAAATAGATGGCAGGGATTATGATACTTTCAACATTATGACAGGTCCTGGTACACTGGGAGTCAGCACATGTAATCTGCTTTTTTTGGAAGGCAATGCTTCTGTGGGTGGAAATGGTGTCGCTCCTTTGTCGAAACATGGTTTCGAAGATATCCGATCGCTTGTCAGCGAGGAGAATGCCTCTGTTGAGCAGTTTTTTGCTTCACCGGAGGCATTCCTTGGTTTGCCTGAAGGAGCTCTGGACGAATATAAAAGCTCGAGTCTGAATACACCATTTCATGGTTTGATTTATTTAACCCAGGATTATGTGGGACCGGTGCATTTTGAAAATTCAAGCGGAATCCTGATAGTGCATAACCAGTATAAGGATGCAGAACTACAGATAACCAACGGAGTATTCAAGGGGCTTATAATCACCGACAAGATGGCCAAAATCAATGGAAATGCTGTGGTTCTGGGTGGAGTGGTTACATTGTGTGAGGGCGAAGTATCCACATTTGGTACCGGAACAGCGGTTATCCGTTACAGTTCTCAGGTACTTTCGAATCTATCAAAATACTGTGAAAATCTGAAAAGGAAAGTAGAGCAGATATCCTGGGAACAGGTGAAATAATCTCTGAAAGACAAATCTTCAGATAATAATCAGAAAAGTCAATGAAAAATCCGGCGTTGAAAGCGAGGGATGTTTCCTGCCATGATCATTGATTCTCAGGGAAACTGTTTCCGTATTCTTCAAGGTTAAAATTCTGAAGATCCATTGATTCTGAAAAATATCTGCTGAAGATATCATCATTGTAATTTTCACCCGGTATAATCAGGTTCCCGTCATCATCTTCCAGAATGCTTGCCTCAAGATAATCGGTTTGTTCATCGTGCTCATCGCCATTGACATCAAAGCCCTCCTGCTTAAGCACCCATCCACTGGCTCCATATCCGGAATCATTTTCAAAACAGTCTGCCTCATTAACAAAATCAACAGCTCTTGCTGTAATACCTTTGAGGATTTCGCAATCACCGGAGCCCAGGTTATTATCAATGACAGCTTCGGTTTTAATCTTTGTGACAGAATTAACACCTGCTTTCTGGTTCATCACAAAATCGCTTAGTCGATAAGGATGTCCTTTCCCGTGAAAAAGATTTTGCTGAATGACACTGGTAGTGCCGGGTTCAATTCTGATGAATGCAGAATGCTGATTATCGGGTGCGCAACATTGAATCAGGGTGTTTTTCTCGATGAGAAGGTTGCTGGCTGCAATTTTCTCTTCATTTTGTTTTCCGCAGACTCTGATAGCTTCATCTTTGCATCTGACCAGACAGTTGTTGGTCACACTGTGACCGGTGCCATTAATACTTATTCCTGTGTTACAATCAGTTATCCTGTTGTTTTCGATGATACTGCCTACTCCTGCCTGTATGTTGATAGAGCAGCTTCTGCAGTTTTCTATCAGATTCCCCCGGATTTGCGTATCACCGCATTTAACAATTATGCCATCGGAAGCACAATTTCTTATGGTGTTGAATTCTACAATATGGCCATAGGGGTTGGTAGTGGAATCGCGGGTTCCGATCAGAATCGCAAAACCGTAGTTCGAGAAGTGATTGCGGCGCAGTATATGATCTATTAGCGGACTTGATTCATTGGCATCGCCTTCTGAGATCATTACCGCTATGGACGCATTATCAGTGGTCTGAAGATGATCGCGGAGCTGATCTTCTCTTTCAAAGCGGCAGTTTTCAACTACATTGAAACATCCACCAGAGCCTCCGAAGTACATCGTACAGGAAGCTTCCTTTTTTGATCCGCAATTTATAAAATGCAGAGAGTCGAATCGATTCCTTTTGCAGGTTCCAATCACAGAAACAGCTCCCAAAGGTGCATTTTTGAAGATAAGATCAGTGATAATCAGATCGCAGGTGTCATAGAAAAACCAGCAGCTTTCTTCGATAATTACTGTGGCATTATCATCGGAAACTAGTCTGACTGGCTTTTGTGGTGTACCGGAAATTTCAAAAGTCTGATTCTCCCGGTATATGCCTTCTTTTAACACTATAGTATTACCTGGTTTGGTAACCTGCAATGCTTCTTTTATCGAACCGTACGGATTTTCCCAGGTACCCTGGCCTTTGCTGTTATCAGGGGATACCCATATAATTTCAGGATTATTTCTATCGAACATGATTTATAGTCACTCCTGCAGTGTAGTAGTAAACATTCTTGCTACTTTTCCTCTGGAGTCATTTCGTCCTTTTTCTTAAAATATTTAGATATTTTGTTGAACAATTCCGGTGCTGCAGATAAGAGCTGGCTCAGTGACATTGAATCGGAAGGAGAGATGGGATGGACTTGTACTTTATCACCACATACTGAAATAAAGGCTACAGGGTTTATGTTAATTCCGCCTCCGGTGCCGGCGCCTGATCCATGTTTTTCACTCTTTCCACCATCTCCGCCACCAGCAGCAAACCCAACCGAAAGACGAGATACGGGAATCAGAATGACCTCCCCGGCTTGTATTGGCTCACCAATCACAGTCTCAGTTTTTGAAATGGTTTGAATCTGATCCATCGCAGTTTTTATTATATCCGCAAGAGCCATATCTTCTCCCTCAGGCACTATGTTTTTAGTATCTCACTATGAGTTATAAAATACTGAAACAATCATGACTGATCAATGCTACAGGAAAGGTTTTTCGATGGGCAATTTTTTCCAGAGACTAAGAAGCTCAAAACTCGGTGAGTATAGTTGAGACCCCGTCAGTCGAAGAAAAAGAGCGTTTTGGTCAGTCACAAAATAAAACTTGATTGCTTCCGGAAGTTCTCCTATTTTGTATAAAAGCTAATCTCTTCCACCCATAAATATTTTAGAGGGTCGAAACAAGTGCAAGCTGGTCCGGGTAAACTGAACGGTCCCCTTTCAGTTCTCGTCTACCTTGTAATACAATTTTACCCCACCCTGCTATTTCCCCGGAATCTGATAATAACCGAGTTGTACAGAAACCCAGACGGGATAGAGTCTGCGCTTTGCGGTGGAAAGAGTCATGAATTCATTGAGATCATCAATCCTGGCCCGGATACTTTCTTTGTTGATAATTTTTTTCTCAGCGATGGAAATGAAGCAGACTCGATTTTACCTTTCGGCATGATAATAAGTGGCCATGATTCCTGTGTTACAAACCAATCGTTTCTTGCACCTGGTCAGATCGGACTGATCCTGGATTCCGATTACAAAGTGGCAGTGGAGAAACAGGGATGTGTTTTGCCAATCAGCAAGGGAACGGTTCTTTTTACTTGTGCCGATGCGGAGCTTGGAAATGGGCTCTCAGATGATGACGGGATACTTTTATATAAAGGAAGCAGAAACCGTATCGATTCGATTGTGTGTTTGCTCTCTGATAACCAGTTGGAATCAGAATCACCGGTTTCAGCAAAGATAGTCTTTTCTGATCCCAAAAACATCGAGGGATACTCGATTGTTGTCAGCAGACTTCTTTCTGACAAAAAGAGCTTTGATCATTGCCCAACTCATGTGTCTCCCGGATGGCTGGAAATCGTGCAACAAGGGTGGATAGTAGAATTTACATTTGGTTCTTATGTTTATCCTCAGGAAAATGTATCCTGTACGCTTTCATGCATCTGTGTTAATCCAGACCTTCAGGTGAACAAGTTTAACTACTCCTTAAAAAAAGACGGATCAGTGGTCCTGCAGGGCGTGTTATCCTTAGAAAAGAACATGGCACAGGTGATAACTCCTTTGCAGGTGGATAGTGTAGATTACAGGTTTTACATAGATAATATTGAATGGAAAATCGATTTGTCTTCGATTTTTCTTCCTTATAGTCCGTTGAAAATAAACGAAATATATCCTTTTGGAACGCAGTTTGAGTCTGAATGGTACGAACTGGTCAATGTTTCATCTATGCCAATTAATCTGAAAAATTGGAAGGCCGGTAATTTCGAGGATACTTCTGTGATAACTAAAAGTGAGTATTTGCTTGAACCAGGATCATTTCTGGTAATTACAAAAAGTAAACAACTGTTCCTTAAATCTTTTCCTGGCGTTTCACCGGTATTGCAACCACTGGCCTGGCATATTCTGAATAATTACAGTGATACTCTCTGTATTTTTGATTCCGATGGAAATATGCGGGATATCGTGTGTTACAGGTATTCCTGGTTTGGAAATACTCACAAGCCAATCGAGAGAGTAAATAGCACAATCGATGGATGTGATTCCACTAATTGGGTAATATCCACAGGAAGTGGAACTCCAGGTTATCCCAATGGGGCTCTTTTCTGGCGCAACGTCTCTAAAGCTGAAATTGAAATCGGACCGGTTCCTTTTACTCCCGATCAAGATGGAAAAGATGATTTGCTGAGCATAAAATTGAGCTTACCGGCTTTTTCCAGCGTGAATCTTTGCATTTATGACTTCAGGGGGACAAAGGTGCGCTGCTTTTATGGGCCTGCCCGCAAACAGTATTTCTGGGATGGTAAGACTGATAATGGGAAAGTGGTACAATGCGGACCGTTTTTTGTAGTAGCCGAACTGACTTCTGCAACAGGAACAACATTATTGAGGAAAAAAGGAATATTGTGGCGTTAAGGTGGTTATGTCCTGGGATATTATTAACATATTCACTAATAACTGCAAACCTTCAGGAACCATTTCCACAGGGATTTTCCATGGGGAATCAGGGTACTGTTCTATGGGAAAACGGATCGCAAGGGTGTCAACCTTGGATTTCTGCTGCATATTGCGATAGCAGCAGAAAATTCGGTATGGCTTTGGGGGCAGTCTCTTATTATGATAGAATGGATAACTTTATAGATGAATCTATATACAGGGCATTTGGTGGCGTTTTCTGGTCAATAAAAAGGATCAGGTTTAAACTGGCAGTTTCACATTTTTCGGCGCTTGAAATGTATTATGAACAGGCTGGTTTTTTATCTGCGGGTGTTGATCTGTTTTCTCATTTTAGAGCTGGAATCGATTTCTGCGGCATCAGGACCGGTCTTAATGGGTATAAACAGAAAAAACGTACAGTAGGAGAGTGTGCATTTTCTGCATGGTTCCCTTTTAAAGCAGCCGCCTTAGGATTATCCTTGAATCATATTAATTTAAAATCTGGGAGAGTGCAGGGTGTAGATGCACCATTAGTCATAAAGAGCGGATTTCATACGGTAAGTAATCGAATGGGGGCCCAGGGGGTGATAATAGAAATCACACCCTCACGGGTTCACCCAGTAAGATTTATTCTTGGCGAGCAATATCGCCTTTTTAATATTGTTGCTATAGAGGCATCACTTGCCAACAATCCATTTTTAATAGGAATTGGGGTATTGGTTGATGTCTCTTCTATTAGTGTATCAGTTTCTGTGGTTAATCATCCTGTGCTGGGGTGGTCAAGAGGATTTTCTGCTTTATACTCCTCATTTAATGAAGATTCTTTAATTAAGTAAAAAAAATATTGTGCACAATTAAGAGATTATGTATAATATATCAACATTTTTTCTGGAACAATTTAAATGAAATTAACAAAACAGCTTTGTAGCGGATCCCTTTTTTTGTTGGCTTTACAGTTTTGCTTCTGTTCGTTGCCTTCAGATATCGAACCTGTAAATTGGAAAATACATTTTGAGATTCCGGTTGCTAATAAGCGCTATGACATGCGCAAAATTTTTATTAAAGAGTATATCGGTGACATGGACGTACAGATGGGCAAAGCTGATACTATCGGTGACACCATATACATTTATAAAAAAGGCACTGCATCCTATGAAATTTCCAAAGAACTGATTGCCACTGATACTAGTTCAATGGAGGAAGTGGTCGGAGCCAGAACTCTGAAAAACACTCCTATGGTGGATATATTCTTTGATTATCCGGGAGTGAGTGATTTATCTGGTTCGGAAATAGTTCCTGCTCCTTATACATTTACAAGACAAGAGGATGAACATCTTGATGGAATCAACTCGGTTACAATAGATGAATCCTCGCCTGCCTTGAATGTCAAAGTAATGAATACTTCCGTGGGTGCCAATCTAGAGAATTTAACGGTCACACTACTTAATAAAGGAATCGTTATCGATAGCTCCTTTCTGGCAACTCTGCCTGCAACTGCAGAAGCCGTTGTTCCTTTTGAAATACAAGGGAAAAGTATTTTCAGCCCACTGACCGTAAAGATAAATGCAACCATTCCTTCTGGAGCGCAGTTGAGAGCAGATGAGGGATTGAGGGTATATTTTAATCTCGATGACATGGTGGTTTCCGATGCTGTGATTAAGGATTCTCTTATTGATTATGAGGAGACTTACAACGGAACCATGGGGCTTTCCGATTCGATCAACCTCAATTTCATCGATCTTGATTCGGCTATGATAAGCTGTGAGATTAACAATCCATGCGCATTTAAATTAGAATTTATAGGTGTTGTTGAAGATGCCTGGGATTGTGATTTCGCCAGAGCAAATAATATAAGGTCAATTACTCAGCTCAGTTCCATCATGGACAGCAGTGCTTTTGCAGGAAAAGTGGTCAATGACACACTTTTCAGGTATAGTGGAGCTACCCATGCTGTTAAGATGATACCTCTCAAAAAGTTACGCTTATTTCCCACATGGGATACCGATTCGGCAAAAAGCGTTCTTAAGTTCCGTTACCAGCTACGTTCTCTTTCTGATGGTCGCTGGGTTCACTTCAATAAAGATGATTTAATAAGCGTCAAGCTGATCCCGACAAAATTTCCTTTTGTTCAGATCAGCGGTAATTTTACCAGTTCAACAGTGGAGACTTTCTCTTCTGAAGAAAAAGTCGGTTTTGACTGGGAAGCTTCGATACTGGATTCTCTGAGGAAATCTTTCCGCTTTGAATCTGTACAGATGAATCTGAGCTTTGTTCCAAATATGAATCCAGGAAGTTCTCTGGATTCTATGAAACTGCATCTGGAACTGGCAGAAAAAAATAAGACAGATGGTTCTGTTGTTATGGATAAAGTATTCATAGGAATCCTCCCTGATTCTCAGCATAATGCCAATATGGAAATAAGTTCCCTGATAAATACCTGGCTGGATACACTTGCATTTACTACACAGGTTGTATTGCCTGAAGGAACCGGGCTGGAACTACATAATCAAAAAGACGCATCTGGAAAATACAGTAATAGTTTTAATATTGGTGTTAATGTAAATTGGGACCTAAAAATTGCTATGGCCTGGAAAGTTCTGGATACGATCAGAACCGAGCTTGAGTTATCCTCTTTTTCTCTCGAAGAAGATCTGGAGTGGGTTGAAAAGATGATAACACAGCCTGAAATTTCTTTAGTTGTAAAAGCCTTGAATAATACCAATATTCAGTTTAGCTTGTTTGCACTTGGTGCTTCTGATGTTGATAAAGAGAAACTTTTAGAAGTTCCGGATTCGCTTCTGTATTCGTACAGTCCCGATGTAGATAACAGTTCTCTTTTCAGACTTTTTGGATTGCAGGGGCTTAATCTTCCACCCAGAGGTCATGTTGACAGTATAAATGTCAAACTGGATCACAGAGCTGTTAATGCGCTTTGTTCAAAAAACAAATGCCATATCAGGTGGTTCCTTGTCATTCCCGGTGCTGATCCAGATGTCCTGGTCGACACTGATTATTTCGATATCAAAGCTAAAGCTATTGTTGATGGTGTCGGTAATTCTGATTCTCTCTTGTACTGAGGAGATATAAAATAATGTCCCTGCTTACAAAACCGCTTCCCGGTTCAAAAATAATAATCGTCAAACTAATCATCTGTTTTACAATTTTTTACAGTATGGCTGTTGCGGAAACAGGATCTGATCCATCCGGCATGAGTACCGCCAGCGTGGTATATAACAATAGCATAAATGCCGCTAATTCCAATCCGGCTATACTGGGTGCAGAACTGAAACCATGGGGTGGAATACGCTTTACACCGTTTACCTCCTATGCTGCAGGCTATTGGAGCGACAGACTGGCTTTGACACCATATAGGGAATATTTCTCTATTGATGAGGATGGCCAATGGCAAGCACTGGTTAAAAATCTGATAAACAGTAGCTTCAGAGTGACCGGTAAATCTATTGACGAGACAAGTGAAAAAATCTCCCGCAAAATTAAAGACGGTGCTTCGGTTTATATGGGAACTGATATTCCATTGGCATCTGTAAATATTGGAAGGGTAGGTGTCGATGTACGCACAGTTGTTGATGCCCAGGTGGATCTACCTGCTGCTCCCTTTTTAATTCTTTTCCATGGTGAAAAAGAAGGATTGGCTGGCGGTAATAGGGATATCGAATTGTCCCATTTGGGAGCATCTGCCAGAGTAAGTACCGATATCAGCCTCTCTTATGGTCAATCAATTGACCTCTCTCAAATCACCGGTTTTCTTAATCAGTTAACCCGCGAATTCACTGATTTCAAATATTCCAGTTGGGGACTTGGACTCACTGTCTCTCTGGGTCATGGCTATCTTAATCTGAAGACTAAAAATGGTGCGATTCATCTATTGGATGATGGCTTTAGCTTAAATATGGATGCAGATTTGGATTTGAAAACCGCCGGCACTGGTCTTCAAAACAATTGGGATTTTGGAAATCCTTATGAAGATGGTTTCAAACTGGCCGGATGGGGCGCCGCAATTAATGCCGGTGTTCTTATGTATGGTGAGCGCAGCATTTTAAGCGTGGCTTTACACCGGTTTGGACCGATGATCTGGAATGATGCTCTTGAAAAAAGGTTCCCTATTCGTACTGCAGACATTAATATTACCAAATTTTATGATGATGATGAAATTGATGTGTTTGATCCTGAGCTAGGTGGATATTTACCTGATAGGGATGATCCTCTGGAAAGTGGAACTCTTGTGAGCTGGCAGCCCACCAGGTTAAATATCGGTTTTGGATATCGGTTTAAATTTAATCATGATAAAAAACCCGGATTGCGTGCCCTGACTGATTTTGTAAATACATCCTTTGAGTACGAACAAAATCTGGCACCATGGCCTGGACGCTCATTCGTACCAAGAATCGCTCTGGGAGCCGAAAACGGCTTTCTTTGGGGAGTTCTCCCGTTTCATGTTGGTTTTATTTTCGGTGGGGCGGAAAAAATCGCTTCTACCGCTGGATTTGCCGTTGGACTGCCATATTTCAGAATGCACATCGGTTATAAGGCTGTTGGAACACCTGTATGGTTTCCAAGACGAGGTATGGAGTTAGCATTTGGTTTAAGTACTCAGTGGCGTTATCATCGTGACGCGGATAAAGATGGTATTTCTGATAAAACCGATCGCTGTCCATATGAAGCAGAGGATGTCGATGGTTTTGAGGACAATGATGGGTGCCCCGATCCGGATAATGACCAGGATAAAATACCTGACCATCAGGATTCCTGCCCCAATGTTCCCGAGGATATAGATGGATTTGAAGATTCCGATGGTTGTCCGGATTTGGATAATGATAAGGATGCCATTCCAGACTCTACCGATAAATGCCCCGATCAACCGGAAGATATGGATGGATTTGAAGATTCCGATGGCTGTCCGGATTGGGATAATGATAAAGACAATGTTCCAGATTCTCTGGATAGCTGCATAAACACTCCAGAAGACCTTGATGGCATTATGGATAATGATGGATGTCCGGAGATTGATGCAGATAAAGATGGGATTGCAGATAGTGTTGATCAATGTCCAACCGAACCCGAGACTTATAATTTGATCAACGATACTGATGGTTGCCCTGATAATGTTCAGGGGTTCTCTCCCGAGCAGAGATCTGCCCTGGATAGTGCAACGGCCAAGGTGCAATTTGATACCAAGGGGAAGTTAACCAAAAAAAGCCTTCCATATCTGGACTCAATAGCACTTTTATTAAAAACCGCCCCAGAGCAGCATTATCTTATCTGTTGGTGTGATTTAACACTACCGGATTCTATCATAAAAAGCAGGGCCAGTAAAATTAGTGAAGTACTTGTGGAGAAAGGAATTGCGCAAAATCACCTGCACACTCCTGAATCCAATGCTACATCACCGTGTTCGAATTTAGGCAAACCAGTTTCATTGTTTATCAAAATTATTGAATCAGTTGAAGAGTACAATTCCATGATAAAGACAGGAAAAAACTAAAGACTGAGTTCGATTCCTAATAAACATATAAAGCAGGTTAACCTGATAATCCCACTGAGTCAGAGGCCAAGGTAAAATCTGACTCAACGGTTGGGCCTGCAAATAAGTAATTAACAGCCTATTGGCAGAATAATAGAAAATCATTGCTTTCTTCCTCTTATATTGAACCTTATTCATTTCTTTATTAACTAATATTAGTACTGATCAGGTATTCTGAATATTTAATACAGTTTAAAAAATTAACTGAGTGTTTTTCAAATATCATACTTCTGAAATTATTATCCTTCCGGAGAGGTGATACATGAATCGATTCTTAAAATATGGTCTGTTTGCTGCAATTGCAGGGGGGATTATTTTTCCAATCCAGGCTCAGGAAATCGATCTGACGGGGAGAGTAATTGACCAAAAAGGTAAGGCGGTCAAAGAGGCTGAGATAAAGTTATCAAAAATCAGTATCTCCTGCTTATCTGATAACGCTGGCAAATTTAAATTAAGTAACAGCACTGCAGTTAATAATGACATTATCCAAAAAACCAGAGGCTTTATAGGTATAAGAAATAAAGTTCTTGAACTGGGTAATCTCATTGATGCTTCAATTGCAGTTTTTTCTATTAATGGAGCACTTATAAACAGAATCGATGTGGAAAAGCAGAATCGATTCTTAATTGATGAGCTGATCCCCAGATCGGTTAATTCTCAAACCGTGATTATTTCCATTTTATCAGGGGATCAAAAGATAAATTTGAAAGCAGTAAAATGCGGATCACAGTGGCTGTGGAATAATCAGGCCAAAAATGGCCCAGGTTCTTCAAACCTCAAAAAGGTTGCAGCAACGGTTTTGGATACTCTGATTATTTCCAAAGCAGGAAAAGCTACTTCTAAAATACCGATCAGCGAGCTGGTAGCAGACCTAAAAATCATAACTTTAGTTGATGAAAGCCAGACTATTGGACCCTCGGTTATGCTAGGTGATGTAGAATTTTCTGAGCCGAGCAAAACATTTAAGGACAACTTGTCTGTTAAAATGAGCACAAAAATCTCCGATGCTCAGATCAGATATACCACAGATGGCCTGTTGCCTACCTCTTCATCAACTCTCTATGATGGGAATGCTGTTACCATTAATAAGACCACACAGTTAAGAGCAGCAGCATTTGTGAATGGTTCCCTCTCTGGTAAGTATAGTACTGCAATTTATATTGCCCGCGATTTTGACTATACCTCCGAGATTCCAATCATTATCATGGATGGTTATGGCAAAGGTGTACCACCAGATAAGTATAACTTCATAGATCTGGCCTTTATGATATTTGAACCGATAAACGGGGTTGCATCGATCAGTAATCCTCCGACACTGGTAAGTCGTGCCGGATACCACCTCCGTGGTCAGTCATCGATGATGATGTTTGCGCAGAGGCCTTATCGCATCGAATTGTGGGATAATTTTGACAAAGATGTTGATTTACCCGTATTGGGAATGCCTGCAAGTTCCGATTGGGCTTTAATCTCTTTGTGTACCGATAACTCGCTTATCCGTAATGTCCTAGCTTTTGAATTAGGGAAAGCTGCCGGACTTGCTACGGTTCAATATGGATGGGCAGAAGTTTTCGTCAACCAGGAAAACGGTGTTGTAGAAAAAGCAGATTACGAAGGAATCTATAATCTGATTCAACCTGTAAAAAACCGTAAAGGTACTTTAGATCTGAAGCAGTTGAGACCCGAGGATACAGATCCGAATTTGCTCTCAGGTGGCTACATCTTTAAATTCGATCAGATGGTAAACGACCAGGGAATGATTAAACTGAAGTGTAAAGGAACAAGTTCAACCTGTTATAACGATCTTGAACTCGTTGATCCTCCCGAGCCTAATCAACAGCAGATCGACTGGATCACCAATTACATTCAAGAGTTTCACGATGCATTACATACACAACCGGTTGGTGACTGGAAAAAATATGTGGACATGAATTCCTTTGTTAATAATAATGTGCTCAATGAAATTACCCGTAACGTAGATGCCTGGGTAAAAAGCCATTATATGTATAAAGATAGAGGTATGCCTATAACCGCCGGGCCGGTATGGGATTATAATTTCGCTATGGGTAATTTCACCGAAGGTATGGGTGGATTTGGCGGCGGCGGCTGGGGCGGCGGCGGCTGGGGCGGCGGCGGCTGGGGTGGCGGCGGCGGTGGCGGCGGTGGCTCTTCCCAAAAAACCGGATGGCATATTTTGGACAATCGCGCCGGGAGCGGAGATTGGCACAATAGGATGTGGGAACAACCGGAGTTTAAAAGCGCCTTCAAAAGCCGATACCTTGAGCTTCGTAATGGTAATCTGAGCAATGAAGCGATCGAAAAAATTATCGATAACCTTACAAAGCCACTTAAAAATGTTGCTCATAGAAACTTTGAAGCTTATCCGATGGGTGATTGTTATCGTGACGATGGTATGTGGGGTCCAATGTTCAAGCAGACAATAACTGATTCAACCTGGGAAGGGCAGGTCGATTCGCTGCGAGTCTGGATCAGGAAAAGATTACATACTCTGGATTCTTTGACCAATACCCTGAATTAAGTCTCTTATTACAGATCTCTTTTAGGTCAGCATTTCCCTTAACGGAAATGTTGACTTTTTTTTATAGGCAGATTATTCTTTGGAGCCGGGACTGGCACGAAATTATGTGGATACAATCAGAATTTAAGAGCGCTTTTAAACAACGATACCAGGAGCTTCGTAAAGGTAATCTGAGTGATGCAGCGATCGAGAAAATTATAGATAACTTACTAAACCACTTAAAAATGTGGCTCATCGGAATTTTGAAGCGTATCCGATGGGAGAATGCTATTTGGGTTCACCCAAACAGGAGGTAACTGATCTAACCTGGGAAGGGCAGGTCGATTCACTGAGAGTCTGGATCAGTAAAAGAGTGAAAACTCTGGATGCTTTGACCAATACTCTGAACTAAGTTTTCATAAATCGCTTCTGGTCAGCATATTCCATGATGGAAGATGCTGACCTTTTCGGTAAACCTTTATTGTTTCAGATTCAATTACTACGTCCCATAGGTTTTAAGAAAAATGGTATGAAGTTTGGAATTCAGAGATCAGCAGGTGTTTATTGGCAAATCGTCCCGCTGGAAGCGCTCAGAACAAAATTTTGTATTCCGGAAGTTTCATTAGTATATTGATTATAATCACTCAGATATAAAAAAATTAAGGTGTATCGATTTTAATACCAAAACTTGTGAGACAATCGTTTTTTTCAGAGCATTACATGATCACTCTTGGAGGATTATGACCAGGTATTATTGCATGTCATTAATGATAATTTCCATTCTGGCTTTTACCACTAAACCAATACAGGCTAATGACTTTCAAAGAAAGATTGACCCGATTGTTTCAACCGAATGGCTGGCTGCAAATCTGAACAAGGGCATTAAAATTATTGATTTGAGAAGTTCTGATGATTACGCCACAGGGCATATTACGTCTTCTGTGAATTCACCGGCTGATGGATGGTGGGTTACCAGAGATAATCTTTTACTGGAACTGCCTGAAGAAGAGGATTTGCGGGCGAAGATCGGCGAACTTGGAATTAATGCCGCTTCCAGAATCGTATTGGTTAACACTGCAGAAAATGATTTCGACCGGGCTCAGACAGCCAGAGTCGCATGGACCCTTATTTATGCTGGTATTGCTAATGTGGCGATTTTAGATGGTGGATATAACCGATGGATAGCTGAGGGGAGAGTGCTTTCAAAGGAGTCTGTTACTCCTCAGATTGCTGTTTATAATGGACCCTTTAACCAATCGGTTCTGGCAAGTAAAAATTTTGTGTCCAGCCACATGTTTTATAGCAGAATAATCGATTCCAGGATTCCTGAAGATTTCTTTGGAGTGACGACTCCACCCGAATTTACCGAGAAAAGTGGCCATATTGCAGGAGCAGTTAATCTTCCTGCACCATGGGCTTTTACCAGTGATGGTTTATATAAAGATCGTGACACGATTGCTGCAATGGCGCGCGGTGTTGTAGGATTGCCCAGTTACAGAAAAAATATTGTTTATTGCGGTGTTGGTGGTTTTGCTGCTACGTGGTGGTATCTGTTATCAGAAGTGCTTAGTTATCCCAACACCAGCCTTTATGATGGATCGATTCAGGAGTGGACACTCGATCCAAGGGCTCCGGTGCAGAAATACACTTGGTGATTTTAAAAACGGACGATTGAAGAGAGAGCAATCGTCCGTTTTCAGTTTACATTGATTCTTAATACCAGCTTTATTAAGCGATTCTGCTAATGTTAAGGGTAACTGATCCCTGGTTATTCCAATAGAACTTCCACGAATCATTGGCAAAGCAGTAAAGATAGCCTGGCCTGGAAATGCTTTTTAACTCACAATTGTCACCTATAAGGAAATGCTGATGCTGGTCGGGGGTTCCGTCAAGACCCGGGTTTGAGCAGTTGGCAATAATTCCGATAAGCGACATCCATGGATAATTCTCGATTCGTTTTGTTCCAAATATATCTGCATTTTTCTCTAAAAGATTTTCCAGTTTACCTAAAGTACTGCCTATCATCAGTGCAACTTCACCAAAATGGAATTTCCCATCACCTGTACCGCCAGGGCCGCATTTGATATCACCATCTGTCCATTGACCTTTCGCACTGAATTTATAATGGGCATCTTTTTCCAGATAAATCCCGGTTTCATTCCAATGATCTTTTGCATATATCGTGCATGTCATCTCATCACCTGGTTTTAGCATATATGTTTTTCTGTAGGAGTTTAAATATATGGGCGGATTTTGTTGTCGCTCTATTGCTGACTCATGTATTGTTTCTTTATTGGACTGATCTATAAGGGGTATATTGCGGGGTTGGGTCCTTAACATCTTATACACACCGGAAAAAGTGTGTGCAAAATCCAGAGGATCCGGTTTAATCTGCCTTACCATTTTTTCTTTAAAGACCAGGCCGGCTGCTTTGGCTTGTTCGATCATCCATAAAAGTGCTCCATCAGAGAGGCCGGTTTCTTTTTTCCCGCCACCGACATTT
>JAAYPC010000085.1 GCA_012519985.1 Fibrobacter sp. | reverse complement strand
GCTCGATTCTTTGCGATTTCGTTAAATCTGGTAAACTGGGTAGTGCCGGTTCATGGCTGGTTGAAGGCATAGGTGAAGACTTTGTGCCTGCCATGGCAGATTTTTCTCTTGTTAAAGCATCATACACCATAAGCGACGAAGAGAGCTTCCAGACCTGCCGTACTCTGCTAATGAAGGAAGGTATCCTGGCCGGTTCCTCTTCAGGAGTACTCATTGCTTCTGCAGTCCAGTATGCACAGGATTCAAAAACTCCAAAGAAGATCGTTACATTTGTTTGCGACAGCGGTAATAAATACTTGTCAAAACTTTACAACGATCAATGGCTTGCAGATCATGGCCTGATTGTCTCAAACAACCTGGGAGATTTACGGGACCTGATCGTTGCCAAATACGATGAGCAGGCAGTAGTTTCAGTTTCACGGGATGATCATATCGGTACTGCCTATTCGCGAATGAAATTATATGACATATCACAACTTCCGGTTCTTGAAAATGACCGGATTGTCGGAATCATAGATGAATCCGATATACTTCTACGTGTAACATCAAATAATGAAAACGCATTCAAAGAAAAAATTGAAACATGCATGAGTTCTGATCTTGTTACAATACCGCCACGTTCACCAATTGATACTGCTATTTCGATTCTTCAAAAAGGACTTGTGGTCATCGTAGCAGATGAGAACAGGTTTTATGGCCTAATTACCCGTATAGATTTGCTGAATTATCTCAGAAGACAAATGAAAGGACAATAAATGACAAAAAGCTACCGATTCTCTACCAAAGCGATACATAGCGGACAAGAACCCGAACCTGCTACCGGTGCTGTTATTACTCCTATATTTGCAACCTCAACCTTCGTTCAGCCAAGCCCTGGTGTTAACAAAGGTTATGAATATTCCAGGTCCGGCAATCCCACACGAAAAGCACTCGAGCAGTGTAACGCTGATCTTGAGAATGGTGCACGTGGCTTTGCATTCTCCTCCGGGCTGGCGGCATCTTCAACGGTTCTTGAATTATTACCGCACGGATCGCACATACTTTCAATTAATGACCTTTATGGTGGAACGTTCCGGCTTTTTGAACGGGTTCGAAAAAATTCTGCTGGTATCGAAACCACCTATATCGATTTTAAAGATATTGATGCAGCACGAAAAGCGATTCGCGATACCACACGTTTGATCTGGGTTGAAACACCAACAAATCCACTTCTTAAAGTTGTTGATCTTGAACAAATTGCTTTGTTAGCACGTGACCATGGGCTTATCAGCGTTTGCGATAACACCTTTGCAACTCCATATATTCAGAAGCCTCTTGAGCTTGGTTTCGATATTGTAGTTCATTCCGCAACAAAATATCTCAATGGACATTCCGATGTTGTTGCTGGAGCAGTTGTTGTCAGAGAGCAAAATGAAATAGCCGATCGATTGGCCTTCCTTCACAATGCAGTCGGTGCGTTACTGTCACCTTTTGATTCTTTTCTTGTCTTAAGAGGGTTGAAGACTCTGGCAATCCGGATGGAAGCACATTCTAAAAACGCATTAACGATTTCGCAATTCCTCGAGAATCATCCCTTAGTCGAAAAGGTCCTTTATCCAGGCCTGCCATCACACCCAGACTTCTCTCTTGCCAATATACAGATGTCTCTTCCCGGTGGAATGATAACATTCTTTTTAAAGGGAGGTATCGAGGAATCCAGGATTTTTCTGGAGCACTGCCATCTCTTTTCACTTGCAGAAAGCCTTGGGGGCGCAGAGAGCTTAATAGAACATCCGGCAATTATGACACATGCATCAATTCCTGCCGAAACCCGAAAGAAAACCGGGATTAGTGACAATCTCATCAGAATTTCGGTAGGTATTGAAGACGTGAATGATCTGATTGCCGATTTAGAAAATGCATTTGGAGCACTCAGGAAAATTTCTAAATGAATGAGATCTGAAAAAAACGTAGCAGATCTTTATAAAAACTCAATCTTTTTATTAAGCAGTAATTTGGTAATGTAATTCGTAGAGCGGACTGGCCTAAAACTGGTCCCTCGCCTACTGGAAGGAGCCTGCGGTCTAGACCAGGAATCGACTGTAGGGCACTTAAATGATATAATCGGCCAGGCAATCTGTTTTGTTTTGTTTATCCACAAGATCCTGAAATGATGTTCCATCAAAAATATCAGTCAAAGAAGATCTTGCTCTTTCCCAAAGATCCTTAAAAGCACAACCACCCACAAAAGGACAACGGCCAGTCTTTTTTAAACAATCAATCGATTCATTATGCCCTTCAATGAACCTAATGATTTCACCAACAGAAATACTCGATGGTGAAGTAGTCATGACATACCCACCCTGATTACCTCTCCGTGATTCAATGTAACCTCCAACTCTGAGCTTGGATAAAATCTGCTCAAGAAAACGGAGTGGGATTTGCTGTTTCTCAGCAATCTCCGCAACAGTTGTCACGTTTTCTGTAGGATACCGAAGCGCTAATTCAAAGAGCGCCCGGAGGGCATACTGACATTTTTGAGATACTCCAAGTAATGACGACATGTTATTAATATAATTCAATCCCAACTAAAATGATAGGTTTAGTTAAATCTTTCTTGACTTCGATTCAACATCAG